>CAZSRN010000205.1:1437-4342 GCA_964609115.1 uncultured Veillonellaceae bacterium
TCATGGACGCGCAATACATGGCCGAATACCCGCTGGCCAACGGCGGTTCGGGCAAGAAGATCCCCGAAAAATGGCGTGAAGCCGGCTACATCAAGGAAGCCGACACGATCGAGGGCCTGGCGGAAAAGATCAAGGTCGCCTTTGTATATAATGCACCGGTCGGTGATGGCGGCTGGTCCTATGCTCATGATCAGGGTCGCAAATATCTGGAAAGCAAAATGCCGGGTGTTCAGACGGTCTTTGTGGAATCCGTGCCGGAGGGCGCCGACTCCGAGCGAGTTATTACCCAGCTGGTCGAGCAGGGCGCCAAAATTGTCTTTACCACCAGCTTTGGGTATATGGATTCTACACTCAATGTTGCAAAAAAATATCCCAATGTTACTTTCGTTCATTGCTCCGGCTTCAAGACGGCCCCCAACGTTGGAACCTATTTTGGGCGGATTTATCAGGCTCGGTATCTCTCGGGCATAGTCGCCGGCAAACAGACCCAGAGCGATGTAATCGGCTATGTTGCGGCATTCCCGATTCCGGAAGTCGTACGCGGGATCAACGCGTTTACGCTCGGCGTTCGTTCCGTGAATCCGAAGGCCAAAGTGAAAGTGATCTGGACCAATACCTGGTATGATCCAGCCAAGGAAAAGCAGGCCGCGATGTCGCTCTTGGACGCCGGCGCCGATGTCCTGGCCCAACACCAGAATACCCCCGGGCCGATGCTGGCCGCCCAGGAAAAAGGCAAGTTCGGTATTGGTTATAACTCCGACATGAGCAAAGTGGCGCCGAAGGCGGTATTGACCTCGCCGGTCTGGAACTGGGGTCCGTACTATGTAAAAGTTGTGGAAAGCGTCAGGGACAAAAATTGGAAGAACGAACAGTACTGGGGTTCCATGAAAGATAATGTCGTGGATTTGGCGCCGTTTGGACCGATGGTATCGGAAGACGCAAAAAAACTGGTGGCCGACGCGAAGAAAAAAATCGTCGACGGCAGCTGGGATGTATTCTGGGGCCCGGTAAAAGATCAGAGCGGAGCCGTAAAAATTGCGGCTGGACAGAAAATGTCCGATGCGGATTTGCTCGGATTCAACTGGTTCGTTGAAGGCGTAGAAGGAACTATCTCCAAATAAATTTATAATCTATGATATAATAGAAAAAATAATCGACGGCGAAGAGCCGGGAGGAACCCCTTCCGGCGCTTCGCCTTTCTGGAGAGAGTTGAAAGATGACACAACCGCTGGTTCAGATGCGGGGTATTGTAAAAAAATTTCCCGGCGTAGTGGCGAATGATCATGTGGACCTCGACATTTACGCAGGGGAAATCCATGCGCTCTTGGGCGAAAATGGCTCTGGAAAGAGCACGATTATGTCCGTATTGGCTGGACTATATAAACCGGATGCCGGTGAGATTTTGATCAACGGATCTCCTTTTTCCTTCGGATCGCCCCGGGAAGCGATTGCTGCGGGCATCGGCATGGTATATCAGCATTTTAAATTGGTGGAACCCTTTACAGTGGCTCAAAATATGCAGCTGGGCGAGCAACAGGGCTCTTTTTTACTGTCTGAGGCGGGAATCCGCAAAGAAATCAAAGATTTTGAACATCGGTTCGGCTTGTCTGTAGACCCGGATGCGCCGGTGTGGCAATTATCCGTCGGTGAAAAGCAACGCGTGGAAATCGTCCGGATGCTGTATCGGGGCTCAAAAGTTTTGATTTTGGATGAACCTACAGCAGTTCTTACGCCGCAGGAGGCCGCAGAACTGTTTGTCAACATGAAAAAAATGGCTGCCGCCGGTTGCGCGGTGGTCTTTATTACACATAAGATGAATGAAGTCCAGGAAGTTGCGGACAGGGTTACGGTGTTGAGGGGCGGCAAAACCGTCGGCACCATGCTGTGCCGTGACGTGCACGCGCAGGATTTGGTATGGATGATGGTCGGGCGCGACATTGCCCTGACTGCGGAACGTTGTCCGCATAGCGCCTGTGGAGTGGAAGTGGCCCGCCTTACGGATGTTCATGCGCTCAATGATAGCAACCGGGCGGGGCTGAATGGAGTCTCTCTCTCTTTACGTTCCGGACAGATTTTCGGGATAGCGGGCGTTGCCGGAAACGGGCAGAAAGAACTGGCGGAAGTGTTGACCGGTTTGCGAACCGTAACGGCGGGGCGGATAGAATATCTGGGTGAGCCGGTGACGCATTTGACGCCGGGGGAATTGATCGCGCGCGGAATCGGGTATGTGCCGGAAGATCGGTTGGGCATGGGGTTGGTTCCCAATTTGGATGCGGTCGAAAATATGTTGCTCAAAAATTATTCGCATCCGGAGTTTTCCGGACGCTGGCTGATCAATCGACGCGCGGCGGAAGCAAGCACTGCCGAGGTTGTCCGGAAATATAACGTAAAATTGGCCGGGTTGTCTCAACCGATACGGTCGATGTCCGGCGGAAATCTGCAAAAATTGCTGCTGGCCCGGGAAATTTCCATCCATCCCCAACTGATTATTGTGGTATATCCGGCCCGGGGTTTGGATGTCGGCGCGACGGAGTCCATTCATAATCTGCTGCTGGAGTTGCGCGACCAAGGGACGGCTATTTTGCTGATCTCCGAAGATCTGGACGAGCTGATGAAGTTGTCGGATCGTGTCGGGGTCATGTTTGGCGGGCGCATTGCCGGCAATTTTGCCATTGAAGATGTTGATCTGGAAGAAGTGGGATTATTGATGATGGGAATGTTCGGGCCACAGGAGGAGCAGATTCATGGCGATAGCCGTAAAGTTTGAGAAGCGGTTGAATCCATCGGTTGCCATGAATGTGGCGGTGCCGTTGCTGTCCGTGTTGGCGGCCTTTGTCCTGGGCGCGGTGTTTTTGACGCTGACCGGCAGGGATGCGGTTGACGTTTATGAAGCCATGTTCAAAGG
>CAZSRN010000206.1:0-4328 GCA_964609115.1 uncultured Veillonellaceae bacterium
AACCAAAGTGTTTGTTAATGCCGTCGAGATTAATCATAAAGCGACACTCCTCTCCATAAATATAAAAAAGCTGCTCAATCCGGACTCGTTTTCCGATATTGAGCAGCGTTGCTCGTCTACTAATAAATGCTATAAAAATAAAACTGCCCAATTCTCCATTGAAAAGAGAATTAAGCAGCAATGCTCACAAAGTAAATTTGGATTTTTTATCATTATAGACCGAGAAGTTGCATAAGGCAAGAAAAAGATAAAAATTATAAAATGCAACCGGGGGGATAAACTTGTGGTAGCTATAATAGCATTATAAAATACGGTCGAGATAGGATCAAATATATATATTCATATAAATGATATAACTATTTATCTATGAGATGAAGTCGCATTTATGTGAACCGGCTGCGCGAGGATGGCGGGTTCATGTGATAGAGGGTGAATAGAGCAGGAACACAAGGCGTACACGGAGAATTTAACTAGATTAATCTTTGCGAGTCCCGCTGGGAAACGAATGATTCCGGAAGGAGCCATACATTTTATCATGAAAGAACCTTGGAAATATGTCGGAGCCGGTCTCGGCATCGGAATTCTGAGCGGTTTGCTCGGAGTCGGCGGCGGAGTTTTTCTGGTGCCGATTCTTACCTCGTATTTTGCGGTGGATCAACATATGGCTCACGGCACTTCCTTGGCCGTGGTGATCCCGACAGCCATCATGGGAGCGGCGGTGTACAGCTACCATGGGACAATGAATGTCGGACTGGCTGCACAGCTGGCCGTTGGCGGAGTGATCGGCGCTGCGATCGGCGCGCGGATGATGAAGAAAATTCCGGCGGCGCAACTCAAGCGAATGTTTGGGATTATGCTGATTCTGGTGGGCATCAGGATGGTGCTGCCATGATGGAAATGTTGATGATTTTGGCAATGGGCCTGCTGACTGGGGTGCTGAGCGGTCTTATGGGAGTCGGCGGCGGAGTCGTGCTGGTTCCGATGCTGGTTTTCCTGCTGGGCGCAGAGCAGCACATGGCGCAGGGCGTATCGATGCTGTTTATCATTCCAACGGCGTTATCCGGTCTGTATCATCTGGTCAGATGCAAACTCGTGAACGCAAAGGTGGCAATGTTTATTGCTGCCGGGGCACTTGTCGGCGCGATGGTCAGCGCCAATTTTGTTCAATATATTCCGGCGGCGGATCTGAAAAAAATGTTTGGTGTTTTTGTAATTTATTCGGGTTTCCGAATGGTAATGCCCAAGAAAAAATAACGGGTTCGAAAGGAGCACAATGAATGAGTAAAATTCAACTGGCTGACGGCGCGATGGGGACGATGCTCCAGACGATGGGGCTGAAACCCGGAGAATCGCCGGATTCATGGGCAATCCGAAATCCCGAGGCTATTTTGTCGGTGCACCGCAGCTATGTGGAGGCCGGGGCAGAGATGCTGACGTCTTGTACGTTTGGCGCCAATCGGATCAAATTGTCGCATTACGGGCTGGAGAAGGAAGTATTTGCGCTGAATGCCGCAGCGGTCAAGATTGCGCGGCAGGCAGGGGGCGATAAAGTTCGCGTGGGCGGCAACCTCGGGCCGACTGGGAAATTGATCCGTCCGTTGGGCGAGGTGTCTTTCGATGCGGTTTTTGATGTGTATGCCGAACAGGTAGCGGCGCTGACCGAAGCGGGCGTGGATTATTTTATCATTCAGACCATGATTGATATTCAGGAAATGCGGGCGGCATTGCTGGCGGCTAAACAATACGGCAAAGTTCCGGTGATTTGCCAGATGACGTTTGAAGAATCGGGCAGAACGGTAACCGGAACAGATCCGACGACTGTGGCGGTGACGCTGGAATCCCTGGGGGCGGACATGATCGGCGCCAATTGTTCGCTCGGGCCGGATCAGCTGTTGCCTGTGATTGAAAAGATGGTGGCGGCTACGTCCTTGCCGGTAGCATTGCGGCCTAATGCCGGAATGCCGATACTGCAGGATGGAAAAACGATTTTTCCGCTCAGTCCGGAGCAGTTTGCTTTTTGGACGCCACGCATTGTTGAGGCCGGGGTGACGGCTATCGGCGGGTGTTGCGGCACTACCCCGGCGCATATTGCCGCCGTAAGGAATGCACTGAAAGGGCTTGCGCCTGTAAAAGTTGAATCGTCGTTACGGGAGGCGCACTGCTTGACCAGTCGTTCCAGTGCAGTGTATTTTGGCGCCGGTTTTCCGATTCGGGTTATCGGCGAGCGCATCAATCCTACCGGACGCAAAGCGATGGCCGCTGAATTGCGCGAAGGAAACCTAGCCACGGTCAAGCATGACGCACTGGCGCAGCAAGAAGCGGGCGCAGCCTTTCTTGACGTGAATGCCGGGGTTCCCGGCATTGATCAACCGGCGCTGATGGTCCGGTTGGTGGAAGAACTTTCACAACTGGTGACGTTGCCGTTGTCGATTGATACGACCGATGCGGAGACCCTGGAAGCAGGCTTGAGAATTTATCCCGGTCGCGCACTGGTGAACTCTGTATCAGCCGAACCCGAACGGTTGGAAAAATTTCTGCCCATCGCCAAAAAGTACGGCGCAGCCATTCTGTGCCTGCCGCTGGCCCCGGGCGGATTGCCCGCCAATGCCCGGGAGCGGGTGGATACGGTTCGCCGGATTATCGATGCGGCGATGTCGGCGGGGTTCCGGCGCAAAGACCTGTTGCTTGACGCACTAACAACCACCTTGGCCGCCAACCCGATTTCGGCACTGGATGTGTTGGAGACGCTTCGTCTTTATCAAACGGAACTGGGATTGCCTGTGTCGATGGGGTTGAGCAATATATCCCACGGCTTGCCGCGGCGAGACCTTATGAATTCGCAGTTCTTCGCCATGGCGGCGGCGCATGGAATGAGCACGCCGATTCTCAATCCGCTCGACCCGATGATGAATGAAGCGATCAGCGCCGTGCAGGCATTGCTCGGACATGACCGGCAGGGACTGGAATACAGCCGGAGATTTGCTGCGGCTGGACCGCAACCACCGGCAGGCAAGCCGGGTGATTCCGTGAAAGCAGCGCCTCCGGTGGAAAAGCTGCAACAGGCGATTATCCAGGGAGAAAAGGAAGCGGTGAAAGGGCTTGTCCTGGCCACTATTGCCGAGGGACACGATGCGGCCTATATCATCGATAATGGTCTGACGGCGGCAATGAATCGGCTGGGCGAAGATTTTGGGACCGGGCGTTGCTTTCTGCCGCAGGTTTTGCTGGCAGCGGAGGCGCTGAAGATGGGATTCCAGGTTTTGCGGGAGGCCTTGCCGGCGGAAAAAACAGAATCACTGGGCAAGGTGATGTTGGCAACAGTAGCCGGTGACATTCACGACTTGGGGAAAAACATTGTCGCGGCCTTGTTGGAGAACAATGGATTTGAAATCATCGATTTGGGGAAAGATGTTGCGGTTGAAAAAATCGTGGCGGCGGCGCAGAAACACAGGCCGGATATCGTGGGACTTTGCGCATTGATGACTACGACCTTGCCCCAGATCGACAAGAGCATTGCAGCCTTGAAAGCGGCGGGAATATCCGTCCGGACCATGGTGGGCGGAGCGGTGCTTACCGCCGAGTACGCAAAAAAAGCCGGCGCAGATGAATATGCGCCGGATGCTGTGATGGCGGTTTCGTTAGCCAAGGGACTGATAAAAAAACAGAAATAGTTTTTTGTCGGAAGGAAGCCCGATAGTATTACAATTAGATGCCGTCCCCGCAAAATCCATCTTGCGCATTCGGAGTCGATAGTTCATCCAGATTGAAGGGCGTTCCCTGATAAACATAGTAGTTGAGCCAATTGCTGAACAGCAGGTTGGCTGCGCTGCGCCAACGGACAACGGGAGTCTGCTGCGGATCGTCATTGGGATAATAATTGGCAGGAACCTGAATGGGCACGCCTTGCGCAATGTCTCGGTCGTATTCCGCCTTGAGCGTCAAGGGATCATATTCGGAGTGCCCGGTGATGAACAAATGCCGGTATTCCTTGTCAATCACCGCATATACACCGGATTCTTCCGATTCCGACAGGATGGACAAGCGGGAAACTTTTTCAATATCCTCCCGCCGTACTTCTGTATGACGGGAGTGGGGAACATAAAAAATATCATCAAATCCGCGAAACAGCATTTTTTCCTTCATATTGACACGGTGGGGAAATACGCCGAACATTTTCTGCGACAAAGCATGTTTGGGAATTCCGTAATGATGATACAGGGCCGCCTGTGCCCCCCAGCAAATGTGAAGCGTCGAATACACGTTTTTGCGGCTCCAGTCCATGATTTCGCACAGTTCATCCCAATATTCGACCTCTTCGAACGGAACCT
>CAZSRN010000207.1:0-4325 GCA_964609115.1 uncultured Veillonellaceae bacterium
ACTCTAAAAATACTCTTTTATTGTAGTATAATTGTACCCCGCGAGCAAACCGTCCCATCGAGACACTATAGAAGAGGATGCCTGAAACCATTGGGTTTCAGACATCCTCTTCTTGATATTTATTGAGTCAGTGCGCTTCCGCGTTGTGAGCTTCAGCGCGAGCGCTGCCAAACAAAATGACCCGATGAGTGGTTTTTGTTTCCGCCGCTTGTTCTATTTCGATTTTTTGTTTTACCGGATGACTTTTCGCCATGTAAACAACTTGAGGATTCGCCATTCCCAACTGGGCCACCGCAATATCCCGAATTCGTTGCGGCGATTTCATCAGAACGGTCTCCATACGCAGGATCTCATTCTGTTTTTGGGCTTGTACCAGTTTCTCCCTCGCCTGAACCAGTTCATATCCCGCATTCACAATGGAAGAACTTCCCCAGGTCACAAACAGCGCCAATACTCCGATGAGGAGGGAGCACAGCAGACACTCGGTCCGAAAACAGGGTGGACGTTCGGGCAGAATTTTCTCTTTTTTTTCCGTCAGCTGTGTCTGTTTTTGTTTGCGGCTTCGCACCATCCCGAAATCCTCCCGTTTCTTCCCCGTAATTGCTCCTGTCAATCAGTTGACAAAGTAGTAGTCAAAGACCTGGCCGAAATCAATCCCGGCTACAATTTTACCCCGGTATTGATTGTGCAGGCGTTGACAGGCATCTTCCAGATGCTGTGATTTGACGCCGTGCTGTATGGACAGTGTTGCTTCAATATAAGCTGCAAGATGATCGCAAATTTTCAGCACTTTCCCATCCAGCGGCATAAATTCAGCCGAATTGAATCGCTCTGAAATCTCATCGTTTGAGAATTTTTTAGTCAAAATTCCATTCAGTTTGACTTTATTGGCGAATTCATCTTCGATATAGTAACGAATCTCTTCATGCCAAGCCGCAGGGAGTAAAGGCATCAACTTTTCGTCAACCAGTGTCTTCTCATAGTCTTTGATAATTTCCTCGATTCCTTCCACTGAGCTCTTGATGGGGGACACAATGTCCCGAGTCAGTACCTCCGGCAAATCATGGAACAACGCACCAAAATAGTTGTTGATGATCCGTTGGGGACAGGCCTTCATCTCCAACGAACAAAGATAGGAAAGCATGGCCACAATCAGCATGTGCCCCAATACTGAAGTTTTAGGTATCCGGGGGGTTTGCGCCCAACGTTGCTGAAATCGCAATTGCCCGCAAAAATCGATGAAGCCGAAAGATTTCTTGCCCAACATCAGTTTCTGCACACCCAATAAGTCGTAGTGATCTTCAATCTGATTTTCCAGTTCTGCTTTTGTATCTTCAATCCCATAAATAAAGGGCGTCAGATTATAAATAATTTTGAATTCCCATTGGGTCGCCAAATAATGAGCCGCACGCAAAATGCGCCGTTCAAGCACGGAATGTCCTTCATCTTCAAAATACGCCACAAACCGATCCTTAAAATTTCCAGGAACATCCCGAATATCCGAGTCCAGTTGTTGCAATACCCACCCGTTAAGCTCATGACTTTTTGTCTGCATCAGACGATGAAATACCGGCGGCTTTAAATCCGTCAGCAAAACCCTTTGCAAGAACTCAAACAAACTTCCTTCAATCAGATGCACCCAATTGACCGTTTTTCCGCGTTCCGTTTCTTCAAATTTCGCCAGTACATAGGCAATGATCATTTTGTGCGCCTGCTTATCCAGCTCCGTCAGTTCAAAGGGCCGCACATGGTCATTCCAGCGTTGAATGCTGGCTGCCTCATAAAAGCGTTCAATCAAACCTTTTCGCACGAGTCATGCCCCCTCAATCTTTCTTTTCAAGTTCTTCCAGACAATCTTCCGCCCACAAAACCAAAGCTTCAGCAACAATATTGGCTCGTCGCATCGTCATCTTCCGATACATTGCCTGATCGGAATTTTTTTTTGCCATGGTTTCATACTTTCCTTCCAACAAGCTGTATGAAGAAATTTCACTTTGCTTCTCCCTGATAAATCGTCGAAGCTGAAATTTCATTTCATCACGGGACGATCTGCCCCCCAAAAACACCCTCAATGCGAATTCATCCCGGCATGGGCTTAATAATGAGCGGGGAAATTGATTCATCCATTCGGCAAAAATCTGTTTACCGGCCGCATTCACCGTATATACTTTCCGATCCGGTCGAGTTTCCTGCATTTCTATTTTGGAGTCAACCCAGTCTTTCGCCTCCAGCGTTCCCAATTCCCGATAAATCTGGCTCATCTGGGCTGGCCAAAAAGAATTCAACTCTTTGTCAAATAGCAATTTAAGGTCATATCCAGTCATTGGATGATCCATCAGTAGTCCGAGAATTGCATGCGGCAATGACACTGGTTTTTCCTCCTTGTTAATATATTTAATTATGTTTTTATGATATTATTATATTACTCATATATGAAATGTCAAATTATCCTATTGTTTTTTTCTTGAAATATAAGATTTTTTTCGCTTATTTTCTTTAACCCGTCTTTTTATTAAAAATTCTTTCTGTAAAAAGGATTCTGTGAAAGAATGGCGAAATACTATATATCCTAAACAGGGTATTTAAATTTTAAAGGAGGACTTTTTTCGGTGACCCAAAAACAACTTTCCATTTCATTACTTGCCTTTTTGCTCTCAGCTACAGCCTCGCTTTCTACTGCTGCGGCTGCCAATCCCCCCTCTCAGAGCGTATCGACCAAAACCATCAGCAACATTTCTTGTGTAGCCTCCACAATCGAAAAAAATGCCGACGGTTCGCTAAAGAAGTGTGTGCTGGCGGAAAACAAAACCATTCCCGGTGCGGATATCACCTGTTCCGCCAACAATTCCATCATCCTGAATGAAGAAGGAAATCTGTCTCAATGCATGCTGGCTTTTGACCGTGCTTATCCCGAGCCTACCGGAGTAATTTGCGACGATGGAAAAATCATCGCCGTGCATCCCAACGGTACTCTGGCGAAATGTACGGCGGTAAGTCAGAAAAAAATGCCGGCATTGGGCGTCGCATGCGCGGTCGGCAAAGAACTGGAGTTATATCCTGACGGCGACGTAAAGCAGTGCGTCAACACTGTTGAAAAGAAGGTGCCTGCAGCACCTACCAAGGAAGTTCATGTTACTGAATTTACCTGTACCGCCAATAGTTCCATTGCCTTTCATGAAAATGACAAAGTACAGCAATGCACCCCCACAGAACCAATTTACATGCGTGGCAAGGGCACTTGTATGGCCGGTGAATCCGTAACTTTGCAAAACGATGGTAAAGTTCAGGAATGCACCTACACTTATCCGCTATATCAAAACAAGAGCTGCAAGGTGGAAAGTCGGGTATCTTTCCATACCAACGGCAGCTATAAAGATTGCACATTGCCGGAAGATAAAACGGTAGGCAAAGCGATTTGCAAGGCGGATGCAGCAGTTTCTTACCGCGCAAACGGAACCATCGAGTCCTGCACTCTTGCCGCACCTGCCGAACAGGTCCCCGGTAAAGTTCTCCCCGCAGGAACGGTAGTATCCATCGATGAAAAGAATGCGCTTACTGAAAAAACCGCCGCCCCTGTTGCAAAGCCGATTGCTCCGGCGGCTCCAGCTGCTCCGGCGGCTCCTGACAAAAAGTAACCTTCTTCGGAAAAATTTCATAGTAACACTAAAAAGGTCGGCCATTTGGAATTCCAAATGGCCGACCTTTTATTGACAATATGACTTTGTTGCCGCTACAAATCAGACGTAAATATCAACATTATGTCCGAGATATGGGTGGGAAAACTTTTTTCCGTTCCCGCTTTTTTCCGATTCCTGATTCTGCCGGGCAGCTTCCAGAGACCGCTGCGCCACAATGACTCCCATTTTATCCGTCTTATTGGTTTGTATCCGATCCGCGCCGGAAACATTCATTGATTACGCCTCCAAGCATCCCGCACTTTGCGGCGAATAATTTTATCCCTATTTCTGATTATAACACATTTCATGGGAATTCACGTCAAGCTACATCCGATCCAGTGCCAGCAATAAACCGTACAGTATCGCCTGGGGACGCGGCGGGCAACCCGGAACGTAGATATCGACCGGAACGATTTTATCCACGGCCCCCTCCTGTGCGTAAGTATCGCCGAACACCTTGCCGGAGCAGGCGCAGGCGCCTACCGCCATCACCAGACGCGGCGTCGGTGTGGCCTTAAGTGTAGCTTCCAGCGCAGACCGAAGGTTGCGAGTCACTACGCCGGTTACCATCAATAGGTCGGCGTGCCGGGGCGACGCGACAAAATCGATTCCATACTGTGCAATATCATAAACCGGATTCAACATCGC
>CAZSRN010000208.1:0-4309 GCA_964609115.1 uncultured Veillonellaceae bacterium
TTCCGCCGGACTATCAGATGATGCCGGATCATCTCGTCCTGTTGCTGGAGTTGGCTGCATTCCTGCTGCGGCAACGAACCGAAAAGGAAAGCCACCTGTTTCTTGAGCAACACCTCGACTGGCTCGGGCCGTTCACTGAAGCGCTCCAGAAAATCGAAACCGAAGGAGAAAATGATTTAAAAGCCCAACGATTTTATCTGCTGGTCCTGGAACTCCTGCAACGGACAATCACCTGTCAGTTGCAAAACGCACCGCAACCAAACACTCAAATGTAAAAGGAAAGGGGATTTTCAAATGTTTCAATTCATGAACAAAAAGATCGTAACTTGGGTCGCCCTGCTCGTTCTCGTCGTCTTCGCCGCTGGCTGCGGTTCCTCGCCTGCGCCGGCACCGAAACCGGCAACTCCCGCCGCTACGGCTCCTGCCGTCGACAAAGCCGCCGAAACCAAAACCGCCGCCTGGGGTGGCTACAACAAGATGGTTGCCGATAACAACGCCAAAACCTTCCCGCTCGACCCCGCCAAAGCCAAAGAGCTTCTCACTGGCAATGAAAGCAAATATCTGGTCATCGACCTGCGTTCCGCCGAAGACTACGCCAAAGGCCATGTCAAAGGCGCCGTCAACATTCCGTTGGCGCAACTGCCGCAAAATCTTGACAAGTTGCCGATGGACAAAACATTGATGCTATATTGTTATACCGGCCAAACAACCTCCATGGCCATGGTTCCGCTGAAACACATGGGCTATAAAGTCGTGTCCATTTCCCGCGGTTTCCCGTCCGTAGAGAAAGCCGGGTTCGCCGTAGACACCGCAGCCACGCCCTTCGCGCCGGTTGCCGGCAAAGCGCCGGCCGACCTGAAAGCAGCCGCTGCCCAGGAAGGCCTGAAGGATACTTTGGATTCCCTCATCAAGCAGTTTGCCGCCAAAACCCTCATCGTTCCCGGCAAGGATGTCAAGGCCCTGGTTGATGCCGGCGCCGACAAATACTATATCGTTGACCTCCGCAGCGCCGAGGATTATGCCAAGGGCTATGTAAAATCCGCGGTCAACGTGCCGTTGGCCAAACTGCCTGACGCTATGAAGTCTTTCCCGAAAGATAAAACGATCGTTCTGTACTGCTATAGCGGTCAGACTGCCGCAATGGCCGCTCTCCCCCTGAAAGCGGAAGGCTTCAAACTGATCTCGATTTCCACAGGGTTCCCCGGCGCGCAAGCTGGCGGTTTCGCCATCGAGAAAAAATAAAGGCACCCCGGAATAGTCCGGCCGGGACATTTGAAACATGTCCCGGCCAGCCTTGAATCCTGCTATGGGAGGATCACACAATGAATCAGCGAACCGGGCTCCTGTTATCCGCCGTACTGACCGCGATCGGCGTCATTGGCGTCGTGGCCTTGTTTGTCAAGGGGCACGGCGCAATGGGAACGACCCATCAGTTTCCCTGGGGAATTTTCATTTCCGCCTACGTCTATTTTGTGTTGATCGGGTCGGGCCTTTGCCTGATCTCTTCGCTCGGCTGCGTTTTCGGCATCGAGCCGTTCACCGTGATTACCCGGCGGGCTGTAGTTCTGGCGCTGATCACATTGATGGCCGGATTTCTTATCATGGGCCTGGAAACTCCGCAACCGCTGCATATGATTTATATGTTGTTCAGTCCCAATTTTTCAGCGGCTATTTTCTGGATGGGCAGCCTGTATGGCGTATATCTGCTTTTTTTAGTCGGTGAATTCTGGTATCTGGTCCTCAAAAACGACCCGGCCAAGGCCCATCGCTTTGGAATCTTCGCTTTTTTCACCGCGTTGGCCGCTTCCTCCAATCTGGGAGCAGTCTTCGGCTTTCTTCATGCCCGTCCGTATTGGGAAGGCGCCTATATGCCGGTGTATTTTATTCTGACGGCGCTCCTTTCGGGAGCAGCGGCCCTGATCATCCTCTATTACCTGATTGAAGGCAAAGAATCCAACTCCCCCATCTTGCCGGCAACCGCCAAATTGATGGCCCTGTTCCTCGCCGTCACCTTGTTCTTTCAGACCTGGAAAATCCTGACCGGTCTGTACGGTAACATTCCCGGCAAAGTCGAGGCTTCCGCTGCGTTACTTTTTGGACCGTATGCGCTGAATTTCTGGGGCCTGGAAATCGGCGCCGGTTTGATTGCCCCCCTCCTTCTTCTGTTGGCAAAACGAACACGGACGGCCATGTTTTATGCCGCCATTCTCTCGATGACCGGCATTTTCTTCATGCGTTACAATCTGGTCGTAGCTGGCCAAGTCGTGCCGTTGGAAGTGATTGATCAATCGCCGTTGCCGATCTCCTATCTCGCCTATTCCCCTTCGTGGATCGAACTGGCGATTGTCTGCCTTGGGTTTGGCTTTGTCGGCCTCGCCTATCTGATGGCAGAAAAGCGTCTGAATCTGGGACAGGCGGATCTGATCAACCGAACGGATGAAAAATTCAGCACCGCCCAGGAAGCGCCAAACGCCCGATAAACATTTCTTTTTTACAAAACACAAGCGGGAGAGGTTACGCACGAACGCGTCCCTTCTCCCGCTTCTTTGCTTTCATTTTCTTTTTCCGTTTACAGACGCCAGGTCAGCAGCAGCTCCGTTCCGTCATCATTATAGATCATCCGGTCCGTAGTCGACAGCATGATCGGAATTCCCCGTCCCATCCCCTCATCTTCGCCAAAGCTGAACAATTCCTCCGGTTTCGCCCGCAGGCGTTTCAGAAGTGCATTGCCGGCGAACCCCATCCGTGAAGTTTGCACGCGGACAATGAGTCGGGAGCCAATCCGGTTAAACCGGACTTTTGCCCGATTCTGCCGCGAAATTCCATCCCGGCACTCCAACGCATTGGCGATTGCCTCATTCACCGCAATCTCTTGGATGGAATGCGGCAATCCGGTTACTTCCGCCAAAATGGCGGCAATTTCCCCTTTCATTCTTTGATAGTCGCCATACCCGTTCAAATACAGTACTTTCGGCCAACCTTCCTGGCAGATGACTGTCGCCGGCAATGAACAAATCTGAATGCAAATAGCCGTAGCATCATCCCGGCAGGATGTATCCTTGGCCAATTCATCCAAAAACGTCACCATCGCGGAATAATCCTCCAGTGGTGCATCCTGGCGATGAGTCAACAAGTCCGCCAACCCGTCCGTCAGGAAGTAGCAGGAATCGCCGCTCGCCAAAGGCGTCTCATGCATATCAAACGTTTCCACATTGCTGATTCCCAAAAACATGCCCGGTTTGGCCACCACGCCCCGATGCTGGCGCGTTGAAAGCCAGATCTCGGGAATTCCGGCGCATACCCAGCGCAACTGTCTGACCTGCAAATCGATTTCAAACGCCAACACCCCAGCGAACGTGCCTTCGTCAAAATATTGTCCGGCCCGCCGATTCAGCCACCGCATCTGTTCCGCCAGCGGCAGATCCATTTCGTTGACTTCCCGCAACAACACATGCATGGAAGAGGTGTGAAGCGCTGTGCCGAGCCCATGTCCGGTAGCGTCGGCGATGTAGCCTCGCAACACCTGGTCATGATAACGCCAGTCCATGAAATACAGGTCGCCGCCGACATAGCTGAACGGTTTATACACAGTTTGGATATCCAGATACGGTGTTTGCCTGATCTTTGTCAACAGTGCATTCTGGACGCGTGTCGCCAATTGCGCATCACGATGTATTTCTTTTTCCCGGCGATCTTCGTCCGATACATCGCGTATTGTCAATGTCATCAACTGTCGATCACGATATTTCACCAACATGGCCGAGCGTTCGACCTGGATCAACGAACCGTTTTGATGGCGAATAAGACGGCGCTGCAAAGGCAAATAGCGTTCCTGTTTGATTTTCTCCAGAAAGTTTTTTATGTTTTCGGGAGAATCGACGGTGATATGATACAACGTCAACGGTGCTCCGTGTTGCAGCACATAACCGAAACATTCGCTAAACCGAACATTTGTCTCCAGGATTTCGCCGGTATCGGGATCGCAAATAGCAACCGGCTCCGGCGCCTGTTCCATTACCGCCCGATACCGTGCTTCGCTATCCGCCAGCGCCTCTTCCATTTGCTTGCGAACCGTGATATCGCGCGCAACCCCCAAAACGCCAATCAACTTCCCGGCAGCGTCCCGCATCGGCGTTTTGATCGTTTCCACCAGCACCCGTTCGCCGCCATCCGCAAACACAATCCATTCCTCATTGATACTGGGCCCACCCGAGAGCATCGCCTTGCGGTCATGCTCCCGGAAGAAATCCGCCAATTCTTTATTGACAAAATCATAATCGGTCTTGCCCACAATTTCTTCTTCCCGGGC
>CAZSRN010000209.1:0-4305 GCA_964609115.1 uncultured Veillonellaceae bacterium
CCCGTACCACTTGATCCGGGTATTTGAGAAAAGTGTCGGAGTGCCGCCGCATATTTATCTTAAGCAGGTGCGTGTCAGACATGCGCGCGAATGGCTTACACAAGGTTATTCCGCCGCTTTTTCCGCTCAAGAAGCCGGATTTGCAGATCAAAGCCACCTGAGCCGGCAATTTCGGCGCATTATCGGCATGGCTCCCGGGCAATACCGCAATTTTGTTCAAGCTCTTTCTATACCCTGTAATACAATGAATTAGGTTCGATTCTGCAAAGATACTTTGGAATCGACCGGATTTTTGTATGAAGGAGCGAAAAAAGCAATGTTGCAAGTAACGGAAGAATGGGAAAAAAAGTACCCGGAAGCTGGTGTGGGGCTGATGCTTCTCAGCGGAGCAGTCAATCCGGAATGTAGTGAAGCGCTGGAATGCTGCAAACGAGAGCTGGAGGCCAAAATCCGGAGTAGGTTTCCGAGTCGGCGCGAGATTATCGAGTTCGAACCTATCCGTGTCTATAGCGCGTATTACAAAGGATTCGGTAAAACCTACCATGTTCAGCATCAGTTGGAATCAGTCGCTGTCAAGGGGAAAACAATTCCCCAAGGCGCGGGACTGGTGGAAGCCATGTTTATGGCGGAATTGAAGAACGGTTTGTTGACGGCCGGACATGATTATCAGGCGCTGACCTTACCTTTGAAGCTGACCGTTGCCACCGGGGAGGAAGAATATGTTCTCATCAATGGCAAAGAACAAACCACGAAACCGGACGATATGATAATTATGGATGGAGAAAATATAATTTCCAGTATTATTTATGGCCCCGATCAGAGAACGCGGATCAATTCCGACACGAAACAGGCTGTTTTCTTGGTTTACGCACCGGCAGGAATTGCATCAGCAACGTTGGAAAGTCATTTGCACGATATTTATTCATTCGTCCGTTTTTTTGCTCCCACAGTAAAAATCGAGGCGAAGGAGATTTTTCGATCGCCCAAAATGATGGAAATCTGCTGACCATAGATTATGAACGTTGAATGGAAGCTTATGATATAATTAGAAAGAATTTGTGTTGAGAAGGCGGACCCATCTTTTGCTGAAGAACTTTATCAAGTTTTCTATTGTAGGATTGTCGGGCACTTTAATCAATATGGCTGTGTACGCGTTGGCGATACAGAACGGACTGTATTATTTGGCGGCAGCCGGCATTTCTTTTTTGTTTGCCGTGACCAATAATTTTTATTGGAATTTTCGCTGGACATTCAAGGGACAGGCTGCCGACCGCAGTGTTCACAACAAGTATCTTCGATTTTTGGGTGTCAGTGTGCTGAACTTGGGTGTCAATTTGTTGTTGTTGAGTTTTTTTGTTGAAACGTTCCATCTGGATAAAAACTTGGCGCAATTGGTTGCGATTGGTTTGGTTAGTATATTGAATTTTATTATGAATGCCCGGTTTACCTTTGGAGACAAGAGAAAAAAACAAACCGGAAATGCAGTGAACGGGGAGGAACAATAGGCGTGGCGGGACATCTTATCATCATTCCTACTTATAACGAGCGGGATAATATAGAAAAGTTATTAACGGTGATCACTCGAACGGATCCGGCGGCGCATATTCTAATCGTTGACGACAATTCACCGGACCGGACGTATGAAGTTATAGAGGAACTGATGCAATCTACCTATCCCGCCCGACTGTTTTTGCTGAAACGGGCCGGGAAAATGGGACTGGGAACCGCATATATCGCTGGATTCAAGTGGGCCTTGGCTCGTGAGTATGACTATATTTTTGAAATGGATGCGGACTTTTCGCATAATCCCAAGTATCTGCCGGATTTTTTGGCGGCTATTCAGACCCATGATGTGGTATTGGGGAGCCGGTATGTTCCTGGCGGCGGGGTGAAAAACTGGGGGCTGTTGCGAAAAATTATCAGTCAGGGAGGCAGCTTATACGCCCGTACCATTCTTGGACTGTCCCTGCGCGATCTCACCGGCGGTTTCAAATGTTTTCGCCGGGAAGTATTGGAGGCCATTGATTTGGATGGAATCAAATCCAATGGATATTCTTTTCAGATTGAGATGACCTACCGCGCCAAACGGAAAGGATTTCGAATTTTTGAGACGCCTATTGTTTTTGAAGATCGTATGGTGGGAAAATCAAAAATGTCGCGAAAAATATTCATGGAAGCCGTGCTAATGGTGTGGAAGCTTCGCATGGACTCTACCATCGCCTGATGAGTCGTTGGGCAGCGGCTGTTTTTTTGGCGAGCGTTTGCTTCAATTTTTTTTATAATGCCACTTTGCCGCTGCATTTTGATGAAGCCTATTATTGGATATGGTCGAATCATTTGCAGCTTTCTTATTTTGACCATCCGCCCATGATTGGCTGGCTGATCCGACTTGCGACCTTATTTGGCGATGCGGAATGGCAGATCCGGCTGGTTCCTCTGTTGTGCATGACAATGACAGGGTTACTGCTATGGAATTTGTCCAATGATATGTTTGGCGACAGGGTTGCGACCAAGGCGTTGCTGATTTTTTTGCTGTCACCGTTGGTGCAAATCGGGTTTTCACTGGCGACGCCGGACGCGCCGTTGATTCTCGGCTGGACGGCAGCGGTTTTTTTTACCTATAAAGCGATTTTTCACGACAAACGTCCATATTATTATGCAGCCGGACTGGCCGCCGGATTTGCGGTATTGTCGAAATATACGGCAGTATTGTTGTTGCCGGGGCTGTTGCTGTTTTTGTTTTTTTCTTCTCACCGTAGCGAGTTGCGAAAAAAGGAACTGTATCTGGGAATTGGGTTAACCTGGCTGGCCTTTTTACCGGTAGTGTTCTGGAATGCCGGACATGATTGGAGTTCTTTCCGATTTCAGCTGGGCCATGGGTTGGCTGGCGGAAACCAATTCAATCCGGCGACTTTCGCTGAGTATATCGGGGCGCAGGCTGTCGTTTTGAGTCCGGTGTTTTTTTTCTTTTTGCTTTATCTGGTGCTGCGGCGATTTCACAGTTTGCTGGCGGAAGAACGACAGGCTTTTTTATTATGGCCCTGCTTGACCGTAATTATTTTTTTTGGCTATACGGCCCTGTTTAAACGGGCGGAAGGAAACTGGGCCGCTCCTGCTTATGTCACGGGTATTATTTTACTGGCAAAATGGTTGGATTCTCCTGCATATACGCGACTGTACAAGAGCGGAATCGTTTTGGGCGTTATTTTGACGATGCTATTGAAAGTTCCGGAATTTTTTCCGTTTTTGCCTCGATCTATGGTAATGAAGCGGCTTGTCGTGGGATATGATGTAATGTTTCGATCCGGCGGCGGGTATTTGCATGAATCGACAATGGTTTTGGCAGCCGATTACAAGCTGGCTTCGCTGGCGTGGTATTATTTGCCGGGCCGTCCTACGGTTCACGTTTTGAATCCTTCGCGAGCATCGCAATTTGATGAGTGGCGGAAAAATTTGCAGATTCCGGCAAAGGAGGAAGCGGTGTTTTTTGGCGGAAAAGACGACGCTGCCGCGTTGTCCGTCCTTTTTCACGAAGTAACGCCTTCCTCGCCGCTAAAATATAACGACCGGTACATTTCCCGGGAAATACAAGTTTTTCAATGCCGCGGACTGAAGCAAAGCGTAAACCTTGCCCCCGTTCATTGATGGAAGAGGCGCAGGCTATTGACTGCCTTGAAATACTGGTTGTAATATAAAAAGTGTAGCAGAGTAGAAAGGGAGTATCGGGATGAAGAAAAAGCAAGGTATTTTAGTGATGGGAATCATGCTGCTGGTTTTGGCAGTGTCGCTCACGGGCTGTGGAAAAGTGACGGAACCCGCCCAGTCGACGGGACCCGCACAGGCAACAAAAGTCAGTGTAGGGATTTTGAAACTGACCAGTTCCGCTCCTATTTTTATTGGGATGGAGAAAGGCTTTTTTAAGGCGCAGGGAATTGAAATCGATCCCCAGTGGTTTGATGCTGCCCATCCGATTGCGGTTGCCACGGCATCCAACAAAGTGCAGGTCGGCGCTACCGGGATCACTGCCAGTTTGTTCAATATGGTGGCAGGCGGGCA
Organism: uncultured Veillonellaceae bacterium; assembly: GCA_964609115.1. GTDB lineage: Bacteria > Bacillota > Negativicutes > UBA1444 > UBA1444 > UBA1444. The sequence continues at coordinate 4,057 of CAZSRN010000209.1, forward strand.
AAATTTGTCTATTGTAGCGGATAAGGGACGGGAGCAAAAAGGGTATTCGTCTTCCGCAGTGCTGATGCGAACCGATCTTTGGGAAGCCGGCGCAAAAAAAATCGAAGACTTGAAAGGAAAACGGGTGGGAATTACCCAAACCGGTTCGACTTTTCACTATATGTTGGGAAGATTACTGGAATCTAAAGGCCTTAAGTTGTCAGACGTTGAAATCGTTCCACTCGGAAAACTCAGTGCGCTGATGGCTGC
>CAZSRN010000210.1:0-4258 GCA_964609115.1 uncultured Veillonellaceae bacterium
TGGCGTTAACTTCATGGTATGAATACTTTCAGATGATGAACACAAAAAAAAATCATTCGTTACCCGCCATCGGTGGAATCTGTGTATTGACGATGGTTGGGTTTTCTTGGATTAATGGGTTGGAATGGTTGACGCCATTTTCTTTTTTGGCGTTATTTTCTGTTCTTTCATTGACCGTTTTAAATTGTAAAAACTTTACTATGCAAGATGCTGCCTATAATTTATTAGGCATATTCTATATAGGGATACCTTTTGCGCATTTTATCGCGTTGCGCCTATTACCGGATAGCTTGGGAATGAAATATTTTGCGATCGCGATGCTGGGGACTTGGGCCTGTGATACCGTGGCATACTTTGGAGGAACCCGCTGGGGGCGACATAAATTGTGTCCCTCAGTGAGTCCGGCCAAGAGTGTGGAAGGTGCTTTTTTTGGTTTTTTCGGGTGTCTCGCTGCTGCTTGGGTGGCGGGAGATTATCTGCAGCTATCCTGGATGGACCGAATTCTCTGCGGCAGCATAGTGGGAGTTTCCTGCCAGTTGGGCGATTTGGTGGAATCCGCTGTTAAACGTCATATGGGCGTTAAAGATTCCGGGCGTTTTTTCCCCGGACATGGCGGTGTGCTGGATCGGGTGGATAGTCTTTTGTTTTCCATCCCGGCCGTATACTATTATCTTGTGTTTTGGGTTATTCGTTAAAATTTTGGAAGGGGCTATGGCATGATCAATGTTGCGGTTTTGGGCAGCACTGGATCGATTGGGACACAGACACTTGATGTTATTGCAGCCAATCCAGGCTTGTTTCGATTGTGCGCTGTAGCGGCGCATTCCAATCATCTTTTGCTGAGACAACAAATTGAGCGATTTCATCCGGACTTTGCGGTACTGACGGAAGCAACCGCCGGAAAGAAGTTTGTTTTGGAAGGGATACCCAAGGGCTTGGAGTTTCAGACCGGTGAGGCGGCGATCTTGACAGCGGCTGCCTATCCCGACGCCGATGTTGTGCTGAATTCATTGGTTGGATTCGCAGGACTGGCCCCATCGGTTGCTTGCATTAATGCAGGTAAAACATTGGCGATTGCCAATAAGGAGACCTTGGTTGCAGCGGGTGCTTTGGTGATGAAACTGGCCGCAGAAAAACAGGTGGCCGTAGTTCCCGTGGATAGTGAGCACAGTGCGATTGCACAATGCCTTGCAGGAGAGAAACCATCAGGAGTCAAGCGCTTGTTGCTGACAGCATCCGGCGGCCCTTTTCGCGGCAAAAAAATGGCTGACTTGGAAAAGGTTTCGCTGCAGGAATGCTTGAAGCATCCCAATTGGGCAATGGGGCGTAAAATTACGATAGATTCGGCAACCCTTATGAACAAAGGGCTGGAAGTAATCGAGGCCCGTTGGTTGTTTGATGTTGATTATGACCATATTGACGTGGTTGTGCATCCCCAAAGTATTGTTCATTCCATGGTGGAGTTTATCGACGGCTCGGTAAAAGCGCAGCTTGGCATGCCTGACATGAAATTGCCGATTCAATACGCATTAAATCAAGGGGTGCGGCTGGACCATGCCTTTACCCGAATTGATTTTACCCAGGCGTTATCACTTACGTTTGAACCGCCGGATTTTGATACATTTCGTGCATTGCCGCTAGCTTACGAAGCGGGACGCAAAGGCAGCACGTACCCCTGTGTGATGAACGCCGCCAATGAAGTGGGAGTTCAGGCATTTATTGACGGGAAAATAGGTTTTGCCGATATGTTTTATGTTGTGGAAGAAGTTTTGCTTCAACATATTGGCATAACTGAGCCAAGGCTTGAGGATTATGTTTCTGCAGACGATTGGGCTCGACGTGCTGCAGATAAATTTGTCAACAAGGTGGTAAAATAATGCTCACTACGGTGATTGCAACTGTTTTTGTATTTGGAATGCTCGTGCTGGTCCACGAACTGGGACACTTTGTTACGGCAAAACTAACTGGGATGCGGGTTAGCGAATTTGCGATCGGATTTGGTCCCAAATTGTTTTGGCAAAAACGGGGCGAAACGGAATATTCCGTGCGGATGATTCCGCTAGGCGGGTACAATAAGATAGACGGCATGGATCCGGAAGAAGAACAGGATGAACGTTCTTTCTCCAGCAAGCCGGTATGGGCCAGAGCACTTGTGATTGCGGCCGGGTCCCTGATGAATTTTGTGTTGCCGGTATTTTTGTTTACGATTGTGTTTTTATGGAATGGCATCGAGACGGTTTCCGACAAACCTGTGATTGGAGCGTTAATCCCAGGAAAACCCGCTGTTCAGTCAGGCATTACGGTAGGGGATACTGTGCTGACGGTTAATGGAACTTCCGTAGGAACATGGCGTCAGGTCGTGGAAACCATTCGCGTGTCCAAAGATTCGTTGGTGCTGGAAATGCGAACAAAAGAAGGCAAAAATCGCACAGTGACCATGATTCCGGAAATTGATACGAAGTCGGGGCGGGCACTGATTGGCATTGTGCCTGTGATTGACCGGCAGATTCCCGGTTTTTTTGAATCAGTGACGCTTTCGATAAAACATACGTATACTATTGCAGGGAAAATGCTTTCCGGACTGGGGCAGATGTTTTCCGGACGCGCCGATGCAGATATAGCCGGGCCCATCGGTGTAATGCGAATGACAGGCGAGATTGCGCAGCTTGGCTTTATTCCATTATTGCAGTTTGCTGCATTTCTGAGTATCAATTTGGGCTTGATTAATCTTTTTCCGGTGCCGTTGCTGGATGGCGGGCATATAGTCACCTTGTTGGTGGAGGCAATTAGGCGAAAACCATTGACGCCTACGCAAATACGTTATACGCAGATGGTGGGAATGGCTTTACTGGGATTGCTGATGTTGTTTGCGACTTTTAAAGACTTATTGCGGTTGAATGTTTTTTAACGGAGTGTTGTGTTATGAAAGATTTTCCCGAACGTAAAATAAAAAAAGTTTTGCATATTGGAAATGTTGCTGTTGGCGGAGACAATCCCGTTTCCATACAATCCATGACTACGACTAAAACCTCGGATGCGGCGGCAACTTTGGTTCAAATTCACCAGCTTCAATCCGCAGGCTGTGAAATCATTAGAGTCGCGGTTCCGGATATGGACGCGGCAAAAGCAATTTCTGCGATTAAGGAAGGCTCTGAGCTCCCTGTTGTTGCAGATATTCATTTTGACTATCGTTTGGCGTTGGAAGCCGTAGCACGCGGAATTGATGCATTGCGTCTTAATCCCGGAAATATCACCGATCAGGATCAAGTGCGAACCGTAGTAAAAGCTGCGAAGGCAAAATCCATTCCGATCCGTATCGGCGTAAATGCCGGATCGTTGGATGGCGCAATGCTGCAAAAGCATGGGGGACATGCTACAGCGGAAGCATTGGTTGAGAGTGCATTGCAGCATGTTGCGATTCTGGAACAGCTGGATTTTACGGATATCAAGATTTCATTGAAAGCCAATGAGGTTCCGTTAACTATTCAGGCATACCGACTGATGTCGGAGCGGGTAAATTATCCGTTACATTTGGGGGTAACAGAGGCAGGAACTCCGAGGGTCGGTATTGTTAAATCGGCTGTAGGCATCGGAACCCTGTTGGCGGAAGGTATTGGCGACACCCTTCGCGTTTCTCTGACAGCCGATCCGGTTGAAGAAATCAGGACGGCCAGGGATATCCTCCAAACGCTTGGCTTGCGCCGGTTTAATCCTACCTTGGTATCCTGTCCGACTTGTGGTCGGTGTAATATTGATTTGATTTCATTGGCTGCCAGAGTGGAGCAACATCTTGGATCGCTTTCACGACCGCTGACAGTAGCAGTGATGGGTTGTGTTGTGAATGGACCGGGAGAAGCGAGGGAAGCGGATGTCGGAATTGCCGGCGGCAAAGGGGAAGGCATTTTGTTCCGCAAAGGCCAAATTATCGCCAAAGTGCCGGAAGAACGCTTGGCGGAAGCACTGTTCGAAGAAATGGACCGACTTGACAAGGGGGATGTTCACGAATGAAAATGTCAAATTTATACGCGCCGACACTGAGGGAAGTTCCTGCTGAAGCAGAAGTGGTAAGCCATCAACTGATGCTTCGGGCCGGGATGATCCGAAAGGCAACCGGCGGTGTATATTCCTATTTACCGCTCGCATGGCGAACCTTGCGCAAGATTGAGCAGATCGTGCGGGAAGAAATGGATGCTAAGGGAGGGCAGGAAATTGCCATGCCGATTGTTCAACCGGCGGAAATTTGGCAACAAACAGGTCG
>CAZSRN010000211.1:0-4255 GCA_964609115.1 uncultured Veillonellaceae bacterium
TATCTCCTTTTTTTATAAAATTGCTTTACAGTGCCCCGCCGTACTCTGCAGGATATCGGCGTCACAAAAAGAATTTATAATACAAGCAACGTATAATAAGCAGTAGCGCCATCAGAAAGAAGGTTTGTTATGAAAAAAAGTTTGGTTTTCTTATTTATTGTTTCTTTGTTTCTGCTAACGGCTATATCTACCTCGGAAGCAGCCGCCAATCCCATTGCGCCGGCTTCGTCTCCTTCAACTCTTGCGACACCGGTTGGCGCGCCGACTGCAAGTTACTTGCAGTCAATAAAGACCCTGCAGGAAAACAAATATGGCGAGAATGAAATCAAAAGCTTTGTTTACCAAGTATTTTCCTTATTTGACCGTCATGCCGATATCAGCCAGGTTTTATTGCTGTTTGCCAATGAAGAACTCGACATGCGCTTGCCGGAAGGGCCTCTTGCTTCTCACCAGGATTTGGAAAAATGGTACGCCGGGATCGGCGCCAAATATCAGTCCAATATTCATACCGTAGAAAAAGTATCCGTGCAAATTCCAACAAAAGGAGACTATAGGGTTGACCTTATCGTCCATTGGCAAGCCTTGGGGCGAGATGGGAAGTTCACTTCTTTCCGTGCCCGGCAACAGTGGAAAATTGTAGACGGCGGCGGCTATTGGCCACGCATAGTCAGCTATATTGTCGAGCCTGCGCACTAAAGAACCGTAGAATCCTACATACAAAAACCCGGTGCATATTGCACCGGGTTTTTCATTTTTTGCCCGAAGTCCAAAAATCAGTTGACGCGCATGCGATTCTTCTGCTCCATAAATTGTTGGAAGTCATCCAACAATTTATTATGCCCCAAGAATTCAAACAAATACTTGGTCATGGTTCTGGCTTCCAACAGATGCCCTTCAATTTCATCGAGACTCTGGCTAATCTCTTCGCACTCCTGGCTAGCTTGCACAAAGCTCTGCAAAGCCATTGGAAACAATTGCCGTACTACGTCTTCGGCGCTCAATTCGCCGAGATTCATCCGGCGAACAATTTCATCCATTTTTTTTGACAATTCTTGCGTTTTTGCGGCTACGCGGCTCATGGAGGGCCTCCTTCCTTCATCCGCCGACGATAAGAATGAGTGATTTATTTATTAGTGATTCGACAAACACTAGTCAAGATTCCTGCCAACAGCACTAAAAAATGATTTTTGACAGGAACCTTTCTCTTTTTATCGAATATTACTGTATCCATATATGGAGGTGCGCGATGAAAATCATTCAGCTGACGATTGATGGAATATCCGTGCAAGTAGAAGCAGGAACTTCTGTACTGGATGCAGCTCGTCAGGCAGGAATTCGAATTCCAACCCTCTGTCACCTTGCTGATCTGACCCCTGAAGGAGCTTGCCGGATCTGCGTAGTGAAAGTTGATGGCATGCGAACGCTTGCAGCGTCTTGTGTCCAACCGGCCAATGAAGGCATGGTTGTAAGCACCCATACACCAGAAGTTTTGGAGGCGCGCCGTTTGGTACTGGAATTGATTCTGGCCAATCATCCGACAGATTGTCTTGCCTGCGCCCGCAACCTAAACTGCGAACTTCAGTCTCTCGCCGCCGAATTGGATATCCCTGCATCGCGTTTTTCCGGGCAAAAGCGCCATTATCCCATCGATGATGACAACGCTTTTATCGTGCGCGACAATGAAAAATGCATTCTTTGCGGTCGCTGTGTACGCACGTGTCAAGAGCTGCAAGTCTGTGACGTTCTCGGCTTTTCGCAACGCGGATTCCAGACGAAACTTGCACCGGCGTTTGACACTCCCACTCACGAATCAGACTGTGTATTCTGTGGCGCCTGTGTTTCCGCCTGCCCCGTTGGCGCATTGACGGAAAAGGAATTATGCCGCGAAGGCCGCCCTGACAAGAAGGTCCGCACTACCTGCCCCTTCTGCGGGGTAGGCTGCAACTTCGATCTCAATGTCAAAGACGGCCGAATTATTGGAGTGACTTCTGCTCCTGACAATCCGGTGAATGGAAGGCTGCTCTGCGTGAAAGGTCGCTTTGGCGTGGATTATGTCCACAGTCCAGATCGCTTGACCACCCCGTTAATCCGAAAAAACGACAAACTGGAACCTGCCTCTTGGGATGAGGCATTAAGTTTGGTTGCAGCACGTTTTTCCGAAATCAAACGATCTCATGGATCTGATTCCATAGCCGCCTTAAGTTCAGCCCGTTGTACAAACGAAGAGAATTATGTCATGCAAAAATTTATGCGCGCGGTGATTGGCACAAACAGTGTCGACCACTGCGCCCGAACCTGACACAGTCCCACCGTGGCCGGTCTGGTCACAGCATTTGGCTCTGGAGCCATGACCAACTCTATCAGCGAGATTGCTGACAGTTCCATGTTTTTTGTTATCGGCGCCAATCCATCGGAAGCCCATCCGGTCATTGCCGCAAAAATGCGACAGGCCAGACGAAAAGGCGCGGGTCTCATTGTTGTGGATCCACGCCAAACAGAACTGGCTTCTATGGCCGACGTTTGGCTACGCTTGAATCCGGGCAGCGACGTAGCGCTGCTCAACGGTCTCATGCACATTATCATCCGCGACGGACTGCATGATGCTGATTTTGTCGGACACTGCACCAGTGGTTTTGATGCCGTAGCTGACACTGTGAAAAAATATCCTCCAGAACTCGTTGCGAAGATTACCGGGGTAGAAGTATCCCTGCTGGAAAAAGCTGCCCATATGTATGCCCAAGCTGAACGCGCCCAAATTTTCTATACGCTCGGCATCACAGAACATTGCTGGGGTACGGACAATGTTCTGTCCATCGCCAACCTTGCTTTATTGACAGGCAACGTGGGTAAACCGGCTTCCGGCGTTAATCCGCTCCGTGGGCAAAATAACGTACAGGGCGCCTGCGACATGGGCGCGTTGCCCGATGTATTCCCTGGATATAAAAAGGTATCGAACCCTGAAGAACGGCAACGGTTTGCTCAAGCATGGAATACCGAACTCCCGGATATACGGGGTTTTACCATTCCGGAAATGTTTGATGCTGCGCTATCCGGCGAAATCAAAGCCATGTTTATTGTCGGTGAAAATCCGATTTTGTCTGACGCCAATGCCAATCATGTGCGCAAAGCCCTGACATCACTGGATTTTCTCGTTGTTCAGGAGATTTTCTTGACGGAAACGGCTCAACTGGCGAATGTAGTATTCCCCGCCGCAAGTTTTGCCGAAAAAGATGGAACTTTCACCAATACGGAAAGAAGAATCCAACGGGTACGCAAAGCAGTCGAACCGCCAGGCAACAGTCGCACCGATCTGGATATCTTTGTCGCTCTCGCAGAAAAAATGGGCTACGTCATGGCGAATACAACTTCCGAAACCGTCATGAAAGAAATTGCCACCCTTACCGGCATTTACCATGGCGTGACTTATGCCAGACTTGAGCGACAGGGTTTACAGTGGCCGGTACCTTCCATCGATCATCCCGGCACTCCATATCTTCACGAAAATGGTCATTTTACTTGTGGGTTGGGTTGGTTTACTCCGGTAGAATATCATCCGCCAGCCGAAGGTCCTGATAAGGATTATCCTTTGGTTTTGACGACCGGCAGGAGATTATTTCACTATAATGTCAGTACTTTTGGCAAGTCTTTGGCATTATCGTCCCATTTGCCGGAAGAACGGCTATGGATTCACCCCAAGGATGCCGCCAAACTTGAATTGGTCGATGCGGAAAAAGTTCTCCTGATGTCTCGGAGAGGACAAATTTCTACTCGAATCTGGATCACAGAAACGGTTCCTCCTGGACTAGTGTGGATGTCGTTTCATTTTCCAAACTCACCTACCAATGAAATTACAAATGATGCCGGTGACCAAATCACTCATACATATGAGTACAAAGTCTGCGCGGTCCGAGTGGAGCGCACAACTCCCCATTAACATAGTTTGATGCAGTCTTTAAACTATACAAAGCCTCTGCTGAGTTTTTTGTCAGCGGAGGCTTTGCTTTATGGAGAGAAAGGAAGAAAATTTATTTGCTGAGTTTCGCCGTAATAGAAGCTACATGACGGCCTTGAAATCTGGCCCCTTGCAGCTCATTTACGCTTGGGAAACGTGCTCCTGAACTGCCGACAATCGTAGAAGCGCCATAAGGACTGCCTCCAGATATTTCATCAGATGTCGTCTGTCCTGCAAAAGAATAGGGCAAGCCGACAATGACCATCCCCTGATGCAACAAAGTGATATGAAAGCTGAGAATTG
>CAZSRN010000212.1:0-4248 GCA_964609115.1 uncultured Veillonellaceae bacterium
CCATGCAACCATCGGGCTTATCTGGAAACCGAACAGTTTTCTACCTCCCGCCTGCAAAGCTTTTATCGAATTTGTGCAAGAGTATTGCGTCACAGTTTAGCTCCTGTCAGCCGTTTTGCAATGAAGCCACCAACTGAGCATAGTATTCCGGTTGCTTTGTTTGATGCAGGCAATACCACGCGGTCAGCGTCGCCGGCGCCAAAACATCCAGCTTCTCCAAAATCTGATACGCAAACTCCAATGCCGCCGATCCACTGGCGGTGATGAGCTCTCTGTCCGTCACTGCCGGTTGTTGCTGGTAGAGATTTTCGCCTGTGTAGGCCTCCCTGCAAACAGTCTGCAAAAATTCCAGCTCATTACTGGTATGTCTGTAACAATTCAGTATTCCTGCCCGCCCCAAAGCCACCGTAGCCGCACAGATCGCCGCCACCGGAATTCCTCCAGCCAAAAAGGCCGCAGCCTTTTCCATTACCATTTCATGCTGAAGCTCCAGCCAACCTTCTCCACCCGGCAATAACAACATCGCCGCTTCCGACAGACAGACTTCATCGACAGTGATGTCCGGCAGAATCCGCAACCCGCCCATAGTCGCAATCGGCTCTCGTGACAATGCACAAGATTTGACCATCAACGGCTGCGCCGTCTTTTTGAAAAACCGGCCGGAGTGAAGCTCTGCGACGGCATATCCCGCCTCCCAATCAGCCATTCCATCCTGAAGATAAACATATACGGTTTTCATTGTTCTCCCACTTCCTCTCATTCCTATCGCCTATCCTCGTTCGAACATTTGTTCCGTGTTTGTAGTATAGCAGAATCACAAAAAAAAGAAAAGCCCTTCCGAGATGCCGAAGCAAATCGGAGGGGTTTTCTCTATCTCTCCTGAAATAAAAGTGCAAGATTTTACCTATTGCTGTTTGGTATAAATTGCTTTATAGTCACTCGCGTCAGAAAACAGTTTTTTCCGGTACCCTTCCATTTTTCCTTCGGGATTTATCCAGAACGTTGCAGTATGGGGAATCAATGACATCGGTTCTTTGATCGATATAGCTACTTTTCCGGTTTCCGGCTGATAAATTCCGACCGTTCGAAACCACCCCACCGTACTGCTCCGATAGTAAGGCCGCAAATCGCCCCATGAGAAAACCATATGGACTTTATCACCCTCGATTTTTTCCACAATGATTACTGTATCGCGCTTTACCTGAACTTTGTCGGGATAGTAATCCCATTTCCAAGTTCCAACCCATGTTCCAAAGAAAGCTGCCAATCCTGGCGCCACATCCGGCCCGGGAGCCACAATATTCACTTCTTTGGGCAAAGGCGTATCCGCTTTTAATGCAGGCGTCGGAGCTGCAAAAGAAATACCGGTTGTTGTCATCCATAGTACGAGAACGAATAACACAAGGAATGTTTTTTTCATTGGCATTGCTCCCTCTCACTTTGATAATTTTTCCAATAGTGCTATTATACACTACAGTTCCGCTAATAAAAAGACAGCTGTTCATAGTTTGCGCTTGTCTTCACCGCTTCTACGGTGTAGGCTTTGCTCCCGTATCCTTGCCTTCTTTGGCATATTTGAGCGCCATCAGGATTTTTCGTTCAAAGGGAGAACCTTTCTGGTATTTAACCCATCCGGACAGCTCCGTATCCCGCGATGTTTCTTTACCCTCGGAATTATACCCATAGGACTCAACCACTCTGGTCTTTAGCAGGGAAAGGTTCACTTCGTTTTTGGTCAGCATCGCTTCACTGGAATCTTCATCCTGCTGCTTGTGCCAGAATACAAGGATATCCCCATCTTTTCTTGCGGTATTCTTGTCAACATACTCACTATACGTTCCTCCCGTAAGATTGAGAGGATTCTCTTTACTGGTTCGCGCAACAAAACTCCAGCTTGCCGCCAAGGCAATATTCGAGAAGATCAAAAGAGAGAGAACCGTCAAACAAAGCACTTTTCTTTTCACGTTATGCCTCCTTCTGTTCACAATACATCATCATCAATAAACATACTTAAAATTGACCCTTCCCGAAAATGGCTGTATTTGTTTCCCGAGGACTGGAACGGAGAAATGCGCAGCGGCGTGAAAAATCCTTATCCGTGCGAAGTTACACCGCGTATATAGCAAGTGGCCTTGCCAATGCCTTGCTTGGTCAAAAGCTTGGCTTGTACCATGCTACTCAAAATTTCCGACGTTCTGGACTTACCCAATGATAGTAAATCCATGCCCTGCGCCACGGTGATCGCTCCCTGTTCCAAGACAAACACCATAATTTTATTTTGTGACTCCATCGTTTTTTCATTTGCGTCCGATTTTTGCGTCCGATTTTTGCGTCCGGTTTTTGCGTCCGGTTTTTGCGTCCGGTTTTTGCGATGAAACGTTACCTGCACGAACATCCCGGTTTCAACAATATCCGGCTTTTGTAAACCGGCTTCCAAACACAACCGGGTCAGCTTCTGAATCCCGCGCCCCCATTGTTCGATAAGCTCCGCTTCCTTGAAAACGCGAGCAATGACCTTATTGCGTACTTCCGAACGACCGTCGAGAACCTCATCCAGCGTAATGCCCCTTGGGAATGCGCCCGGCGAAGTGATCTCAATCCTGGAATCATAAACGGCAACTTTAATATCTGACCCTGACATCACATAATCGCGGTGCACAACGGCATTAACCAGTGCTTCACGCAAAGCCTCGGGTGGTATTTCATAGCTGTCGATACGTCGCAGATGGTCGGCGCCCACTTCTCCCGACAAGTTGATATTCGCCAACAGGAATTTCATGGCATTCTCCAACTGCGAAAACAGGTTACCCGTCAATTCTTTTCGGTCAATGAATACATCGGAATTGTCCCCCTTAAAACGGGCGCACTTGATATGCACATATTCCCAGGTACCCATCAAAATGGGAGCAGCATTGGTTAACTGCCGCTTCCCTTGCTGCGTTCGCAAAAATTTCAAATTTGTCAGGGTTTCATCCGTAATTTTCCTTCGCAGCTGCATCACAAGCAGCTGTTTCAGGTCTTCGATATACCCTGCTTCATCCGGGCAATCGACACAACGGTCTTCATCAAATGAAATATTATGTTTTTGCCGCTCCAATTCCTGAACATACTCAAGATCAGCCTGCTTGTTGCTTGCACCTACGCGAATATAAACACCGGTCGCTTTACCCAGACTTTTCAAAAAATGCGGTTTTAGCGGACTAGGATATACTTCCACCACGACAATGGTCATGTCCTGCAGGGAATAGGCATAAATATCGGGCGCAATCAATGGATGAATGAGGTCATGCGCCATATTCGCGATCCTGTCCATATAATCCGGCACTGTCGAATTATCAATCCCGACAATTGTCCCGCTGTCCTTGACCCCGATGAGGATTTTTCCTCCGCCGGTATTCGCAAACGCAACAATCGTCTTAGCCAAACGCTCGGACGCCGGAATCACCTCTTTGAACTCCAACGTCTTTCCCTCACCTCGGGCTATCTGTTCCAAGATCGTCATGATGGCACCTCCAGTTGCACTTTCCCATCCGACGCTTTCGTCTTTGAACCATCGACAAATTGTCGACAGTTCAACGCAAAATCATGGTCTTTCATCGCTCGCCCACCCAAAAACATATTCTTTGCACTTAACTTACCTTCTACCCGGAACTTCGATTTATTTTCAGTGCGGCATTCCACATCCATAGGCATGCGCCAGATATTTGCAGATCGCGACATCACCGGCAATAAACTTTCTGCCGTTCGCTGTTGCTACGATAACGTCTTCAGGCGCAGCGGCGCTATCCTCGCTAAGGATCAGTTTGGGCGCGCCTTGGTTGTCTGAGCCAATTAATGAAATTAACTCTGACCTCGGTCTAGGAAAGTCGATATAATGAACTTCAATCTTTTCCCGCAAAATCGGATAAAATGAAAGCATCCCCTCTACCAATGCACACCCGGGACAAAAATACGGCCCTTTCCCTTGGTCCATAAAACCCGGCTTTAGCAAATACAACTGATCTTTCATACATAGCGCCTCCTTAAAATCATGAAGTCATTACTATTTACGCTTCTTCTCCACGCTTTTGCCGAATTATGATTATCTCGTTAGTTTTTCGACAGATATACCGCATTCCCTTTTATTTGTCGAACTTACGTTTGTATTTGCAGTATGACGGATTCATTGTGTAAAAAAAATGGGACACAAAATCGGGGCAGACCATACAACCCAGCACCGCATAAACTCAAGAGGAGTTAGTGATATTG
>CAZSRN010000213.1:0-4241 GCA_964609115.1 uncultured Veillonellaceae bacterium
TAAATTCGATAAAGCCGCAATTAATCGCTGAAAGCACCAAAAACGCGCGCATCGCCGGCCAGCAATTTGCAGCCGATTCACAAGCAAAATTAGGCAAAATAAAAACGGCTTCCCAAGGTCAAATTTCTCTTACGGAAAAGTATCTCTCTGATGAACGCGGCGGAAAACAAAAAGTTCAAAAAGCCAGAGTCGTAAGCGAGATCGTTTTTTTCTTAGAATAACAAATGCCCGGCCACGCTAGCAAAACTATGAAAAGATCCCAAGGGACGGTTCTTTTGTATCTTTTAATCGCAAATTGAGGTGGACTTGCCCCGCCCGCGAAATTCGCGGGCTTTTTGTAAAAATAAATGAAATGAAGGTTTAGATAGCGAAATACTGAAAGGAAGTATTGGAATGGAACTCATAATGATTATGTCGGTTTAGTTTTAATAGAGGGGTCAGGTGACGATTCTAATGGCCAGGGAAAAATCAATGATCGCCCATTTTCTGATAACGACATTAATGCTGGTTGCTTTCGCAAGTTGGTTTCCGAGACTGGCATTTGCCGACTCGACAAATAACAATAAGGTTGATCAAATTAAACTCTTTGAACAAAGAATCCGCAGTATCCGAGCCGTTCAAATTCCAATTATCGATGTCGAACATCATTGGGGTGCTAAGCATAGTCTCCAAGAGTTAACAAGAAAAATGGACAAAAGCGGAGTGGCTTTGACTTGGCTGGGGCCTAACGAGAAACTGGGCGATGAATATTCCCTCCAAGCCAATCAATCTTATCCCGACTACTTCGTTCCTACAATTATTCATGGTGACGGCCCGCTGTGGCATGGCAAAAACATGGATTTATTAAAAAAAATTGCCAGTGACGTCCGTTCTGCTCAGTATTTCGCAATGGGTGAATTTGAGGCCAGACATTATCCATCCAGCACCAATGACCGCGATGTTCATATGCCACTAACGAGTGAATCATTTCGACAGATCTTTTCGTTATCACAGGAAACGGGGGTTCCCTTTTTGGTACATCATGAGGCCGAAGATGCGCTGCTCCCGGAAATGGAAGCCATGCTCAAAGACTACCCAAATGCAAAAGTTATATGGTGTCATGTTGGCCGAAATCGCAATCCTGTTACCTGGAGTAAATTTAAAACGCCGGATACGGTTCGTCAACTGCTGAAAAAATATCCAAATCTATATTTTGACTTGGTTCAATCACACCCAGGCGTGAAATACCGGCTTACCGGGTATGTGGAGGGTATCCTGTATGATCTGAGCAATAATGATGTCCACCTGGATCATCGTTGGCGGCAGCTATTCATTGACTACCCTGACCGATTTGTGATTGGCAGCGACGTAAATGGCGGCCGCTGGGACAACTATGACTCTGTATTTCAGACCTTTCGGAATATCGTTTTAAGTGACTTGCCACGGGATGTTGCTGAAAAAATCGCCTTTAAGAATGCCTGGTGGCTAATGACAGGTCAGTCCTGGTTGGACGATTAACGATCTGTCTTCAGTACCAGTGAGGCAGAGACCGATGGCATTACCAATACATGTAAATAAATTTGATGTAACTATATTTTGAAGGACATTTAACGACAATTCACGAATAATTATTTCAAAAATTGAGAGTGGCACGTTTTTTCCCACCCGTAACTAAGGAAAGGAGGCATGCAGGATGAAAACAGCCCGTAAAGTCATCATCACAGAGTTCGGCGCACCTGAGAACATGAAGCTTATGTCTGTTGAACTACCGGACCCGGCTGCCGGAGAAGTTCAATTGCGGCAAACGGCCATCGGAATTAATTTCATTGATATCTATCAGCGCAAAGGCGTCTACCCTCTCACGTTACCCACGGGTCTCGGGCATGAAGCCGCCGGGATTGTGGAAGCTGTTGGTTCCGATGTTCAATCTTTCAAAGTGGGAGATCGCGTCGCCTACATGAACGCCGGGTTGGGTGCTTATGCCGATTATCGCAATGTCCCGGTTGAACGTCTGGTCGGCATCCCAGGCAATGTTTCCGATGAACAGGCTGCTGCTCTGCTGTTCAAGGGGATCACCGCGCAATACCTTTTGCAAAAAACACATACTGTCAAATCAGGAGAAATTGTACTGATTCATGCTGCTGCAGGAGGCGTCGGTCAGATTCTCTGCCAATGGGCAAAAAGCTTGGGGGCCTTTGTAATCGGCACAGCCGGTTCGCCGGAAAAATGCGCCGTGATCAAAGCCGCAGGGGCCGATATTGCTATCGACTATTCAAAAGAAAATTGGCCGCAAACATTGCTGGAAGCTACAGGAGGCAAAAAAGCCCATGTGGTCTATGATTCGGTTGGAAAGGATACCTTTTTGAAATCGCTGGATTGTGCAGCTCCGTTCGGTCTGGTTGTATTGTTTGGAGCGGCTTCCGGTCCGGCGCCGGCCATTGATCCCGAGTTGCTGAATAAGAAAGGCTGCCTGTATCTTACCCGCCCTTCCGTATTTCCGCACAATGCCGATCCCGCCACTTTCCGCGCCAATGCTTCGGAACTTTTCAAAGTGATTGCTTCAGGTGTCGTAAAACCAAGTATTAGCGCAACATTTTCTCTCGCTGATGTTGCCAATGCTCACAAAGGTGTCGAATCGCGACAAACGCATGGAGCTACATTACTCATCCCTTGATTTTTAGATGAAATTACTGGATAAAAGTGAAAGCCCGCGAATTTCGCGGGCTTTCACTTTTTTATTGTCTCTTTGCGCCCAGCTTATTGGACACCAGATATTTCCACGGATCAACCGGCTTGCCGTTTTCCCTGACTTCATAATGGACATGGGGGCCGGTACTTTTTCCCGAGCTACCGGCGTAAGAAACAATCTGACCTTTTTTGACGGTTTGTCCGACATTCACGGCAAGTTTTGAATTGTGTCCATAAAGTGTAGAAATGCCGTTGCCATGGTCAATTTGCACCAGATTGCCATATCCACCGGCGGAGCCGCTTTCGGTGATCGTCCCATCCGCCGCAGCCACAACCGGTATTCCATAGTTAACTGCAATATCTATCCCTGCGTGTAACTCATTCCCATCCGCCAAGGGAGAGTTGCGCCAGCCAAACGCAGAGGTCACCCTTCCATTAGCTGGCCAGATGGAAGGTGTCCCGGCCAACCGTTCCTGTTTTTCCGTCTTTGTAAAATTTGCTTTTGACGGCTGGCTAATGTCCGCTGACGGTTGTTCATTGGGAGCGGCTGCCGTCGCAACTGTCTCCTGCACCGGCATAGGATAAGTCAAAAACACTACCGCGCAGAAAATCAATATCCCTGCAGCCCACTTTTGCCCAAGTGATAGGAATAGGCGTTTATTTGGAAAAGACATTCAAAATCCCCCTGTACGCTAAGACGAATTGCATCTAAAGAAAAGATCGTGCGCCCAACTGTTCTATAAACAGTTTTTGCTTAATATTATTATTATACCGGAAATCCATTATTTTTTCTTGTCCATTTCGCTCGCGAAATGCATTTTTTGATCTTGACGCCTCTAATCAAAAATGAGAGTATGTAGCTATTGTATTGAAACTAATGGAGATGACACCGTTGAATTTTTTTCTTCAACAATATCGCAAGTTTATTTTTCCTGTTGCGTTATTGCTTGTAATTATGTTATCGCTTGCTATCCAGCATTATCGCAGCCAGAAAATTGCTCCTTCAGAAAATAACAATTCTGTCGTCCAGACCGGGAAAAATAATAGTACGGCAGGAATGGTTCGCGCGGGCGTCGTCGGACTTCCCCTGCTTGTTCCAGTCAACAGTGGTTTTTCCGGCTCTATCAGCGAACTATATGTAACAGAAGGACAGCTCGTCAAAGCAGGTCAACCTTTGTTTAAACTGGAGCCTGCTCCACGACGCGCTGACACCGAAGCCCCGAAATCAGGGCTTTCCTCTTCCTCACCGCTCACAGCTGAAAAGGCGCAGATTGAATACAATCGTCTGAAGAAACTGTATGAGCAAGGAGTCATTTCGAAACGTGAATTTGAAAGTGCCGGGACTCGTCTTCAGATCACCCGGGGAAATACCCCCAGCGGGCAACAGGCTTCACAAGGTGTTGCTCCCACTGTAACGACCGCTCCCATTGAAGGAATCGTCACCGGCCTGGTACTGACACCCGGCAGCGCGGTGGAACCGGATCAGTGCATCCTGTCGTTGGGCGGCGGGCACACTTTGGAAGTGGTCATTCCTCTGGAACAAAATGAACTATATTGGGTACAGCCCGGCACGT
>CAZSRN010000214.1:0-4229 GCA_964609115.1 uncultured Veillonellaceae bacterium
TGATATACGGCATCATAACCGATTTCATTGAGTTTCTGAGCGAGATAAGGAGCGTTGGTATTGATGATTTGTCCCAATAACAGTTCTGACCCCGTACTGACAATTTCTACGATCATTCTTTAGTTCATCCCTTTCACATAGGATCCCTCAACAACTTCCGCCATACGGTCATAGCAAAATCCCTGAATTACTTTTATGCGAACAAAATCGCCCACCGAAACATCGCCTGCGTTTTCAATATAAACTGTGCCGTCAATATCCGGAGCCTCCCGTTCCGTACGTCCATATCCCAGGGAAGGATCCTCTGCATCATGGCCTTCCAACAACGCCACATATTCTTTGCCCTCCGCCGCGCGGTTGATTTCTTCCGAAATACCCGCCTGAACCGCCATTAAATCATTATAGCGTTCTTCCTTGATTTCCGCCGGTACTTGCCCGTCAAACCCGGCAGCATCGGTCCCTTCCTCCGCCGAATATTGAAAAACCCCCACATGATCAATCTGCTTTTCTGCCACAAAAGCTCGTAACTCTTGGTAATGAGCTTCAGTTTCACCCGGTAAGCCAACAATAAAAGTCGTTCGAACGGCAATATCCGGCGCCATCGACCGCAAATCGGCCAAAAGGCGCTCGATATCAACCCGCCGATCCGGTCGGCGCATGGAACGTAATAAATCATCCTGAACATGTTGCAGCGGAATATCCACATACTTGCAGATTTTGGGTTCCGCAGCCATAAACTGAATTAAATCTGTTGAGAAATGCTTGGGATAACTGTAGAGAATGCGGATTCGAAATTCTCCGTCGATTTTCGCCAACGTTTTCAATAACTCCAACAGTCTTGGACCACCATATAAATCAATGCCATAACTGGTCGTATCCTGTGCAACCAGATTGATTTCGCGAACTCCGCCCCGTACCAATCTCAGGACCTCATCTCTTACGGATTCTATCGTCCGGCTGATCAGAGGGCCGCGAATCTGGGGAATGGCACAGAAAGCACAGGCATGATTGCATCCTTCGGCAATTTTTACATAGGCCCAATGTTTGGGCGTAGTTAGAACTCGCGGCATTTCCGCCGTCGGCAGAATAGCGGCCCCTTCGGTGAAATTCGAACGAGTTCCCGCCAAAGCCGCCGTGATGGCCTCCGGTAATCGATTCCAGGCCCCCGTGCCTACGATGGCGTCCACTTCCGGCAGCTCTTTCATCAGATCTCCACTATAACGCTGCCCCAAGCATCCTGCCAGAATCAAAACCTTACATGAACCGCTTTTTTTGTGTTCCGCCAACCGAAGCAAAGTTTCAATAGACTCCGTTTTCGCCGCTTCAATAAATCCGCAGGAATTAACTACCAAAACCTCGGCTTCAGCCGGATCATCCGTTGATTCATATCCTTGCTCACGCAAGAGTCCCAGCATCAATTCAGAATCCACGAGGTTTTTGGAACAACCGAGACTTACCAACCCTATTTTCACTAAAATTACTCCCTGCACTTATATTCATGACATTCGATTTTATGAACGCCGTGGTTTTTGACGTCTTCCAGACGGCGGCGACTTGGAAACCGGAGATGCCGGTCGTGTCGACCGCTCCGGCCGCTCCGGCCGCAAGAGACAACCTGGCGCAAACCCGATCAGATCGCCTCTTCCAGATTTTCTTAACGCCTGTTCCACCATCCGTCGATTTTTCGGTTGACGGTACTGAAGCAACGCTCGTTGGATTCTGCGTTGTTCTGTCGATTTTGGCACAAAAATCGGCTGCCCGGTCAAAGGATGCAGCCCGGTATAATACATCGCAGTCGATAAACTGCCCGGTGTAGGAATAAACTCTTGCACCTGCTCGGGATGATACCCGATATCTTGGAGAAATTCCGCGAGTTCGATCGCATCGGTCACGGTGCAGCCGGGATGGGAACACATCAGATATGGCACTAAATATTGCTTTTTCCCCAACCGTTCATTTTCTTTTCGAAAAGCTGCCAAAAATTGAAGAAAAACATCTTTGCCCGATTTTTGCATCGACTCGATTACCGTTCGGGATACATGCTCCGGTGCTACTTTGAGTTGGCCGCTGACATGGTGTTCGCACAGTTCTGATAAAAACTCCCGGTACTTGCCGGCCATCAGATAGTCATAGCGAATTCCGGAACGGATAAAAACTTTTTTGATTCCCGGCAAGGCCCTCATTTCCCGTAGCAGGCGCAAGTAATCCGAATGGTCGGTATCAATATTGGGGCAAGGTTTGGGATAAAGGCACTGCCGTTCACGGCAAGTCCCATCCTTTAACTGCTTTGAACAGGCAACATGGCGAAAATTCGCCGTTGGCCCTCCCACATCATGAATATAGCCTTTAAAATCCGGTAACCGGGTTAAAAGCTGTGCTTCCTGCAATATGGATTTGTGGCTGCGTTGTTGGATCATTCGTCCCTGATGCGAGCCAATCGCACAAAATGAACAGGCGCCAAAGCACCCACGGTGGCTGGTGATACTGAACTGAACTTCTTCGATGGCCGGCACCCCGCCTGCTTCATCATAGCTTGGGTGCCAGGTTCTTTCGTAAGGGAGCGAATATACTCGATCCATCTCCCGTGTGGTCAGCGGCAATGCCGGTGGATTTTGCACCAAATAGTGATCTCCATGTTTTTGAAGAATCCCCTGCCCACGGATGGGATCTTGCTCCAGATACTCAATTTTAAATGCTGCCGCATAATCGCTTTTATTACTGGAAACCAGTTCATGGGATGGAACTTCCAAGAATTCAGCTGAAACGTCATCCCGTTGTCCAGCCAAAAAACAGGTTCCCCGAATATCCCGAATTTCACCAACCGGAATGTTTGCTGCCAACTTGGCGGCAATTTCCAGTACTTGCGTTTCTCCCATTCCATATACCAACAAATCGGCGCGGCTATCAACCAAAATAGACCGGCGAACGGAATCAGACCAATAATCATAGTGGGAGAATCGTCGCAGACTAGCCTCGATCCCCCCAATAACCACAGGAATATCCGACCAGCATTCCCGAATTCGGTTGGCATATACAATTGTAGCCCGGTCCGGACGCATTCCTGCTTTTCCACCCGGCGAATAGGCATCACTGCTGCGCACTTTTTTTGCTGCCGTTAACTTATTCAGCATGGAATCCATATTGCCTGCAGAAATCATCACTGCCAGCCGCGGACGCCCCAACGCTTTAAAATCATTTATATTTCGCCAATTGGGTTGCGAAATAACTCCGACACGGTAACCAGCTTTCTCAAGCAACCGAGTAATAATTGCCGGACCAAAACTTGGATGGTCAACATATGCATCGCCACTGACAAATAAAAAATCCACCTTATCCCATCCACGAAGAATCATATCTTCACGGGATATCGGTAAAAACATTCCTTTATTTTTCACGTCAGGGCCTGGTTCCCGGTGCAGACGGAGAGGCTGAAACAGGCGGGGTTGCCGGCAATACCGTCGATGATTCCGGGGCTGTTGGCGTCGGCAAAGCAGTGGGAGAGGTGAATGTTTTGACTACGACATCTCCAGCACCACCGACTTTTCCCACCGGTTGTCCGTTGAATGTCAGATCAACGGCAGCCGCATTCCCAAAATTAACTACAATCTGCCGATCGGCTTCCCATGTAAACGTATCGTTCATTTTCGGGATTCCCTCGTATAAAGTTTTCCCGTCCGCAATAACAGATGTCCAACAGCGATCCGTATATCGGGCTACCAAAACTACCGCCCTGGACGTGGCTGGAAGCACAGACGCCGCGGCGCCTGCGGGGGGAGTTGACGCCGGATATGTTGTTGGGGCAACGGGCGTTGGGCCTGCAGTTGCCTGTTTTGGCACAGTGGCCGAAGTCTCTTTTGCTACCGGCGACTTGATCGGTTGAGATTTTTGCCATGCATAAAGTCCCCAAACCGACAGGGCCAGAATAAAGGCTACTACCATGGTGCTGATTGATTTTTTTCCCATCGAATGCTTCGTCAAGGAATCCATTTTTTTTACAACCGGCTGTTGCGAAGCAGTTGTAGCCGCCTGTATGGGTGCAGCTGTTGCAGGAGCCGTGGCCTCATTATACAAATGAACCAGATGGCCCCCGTCCAATCCCAGAAAGTTACCGTAATTTCTGATGAAACCTTTGACATAGACTTCACCCGGCAGCGCCTCATATTTTCCCTGTTCAAGGGCTTGCAGATAGATGCCTCGAATCCCGGTGGCCTGCTCGACATCTACAATTT
>CAZSRN010000215.1:0-1323 GCA_964609115.1 uncultured Veillonellaceae bacterium
CGGCATAGGCGGCATCAATCATCGCGTATCCCATGGAGCCGCAAGCCGATTTGCCTTCCACGCCATTGATATTGCCGTAGCGGTCGCAGGCAGGCGCACCGAGAAAAGCCACATCAATATGCAGGTCACCGCACTCGATGGCCCTTGCTCTGCCGCCATGCGAGCGGATCAGCACCGGTTTGGCCAGTTTTCCGCTGGTCAGCAATTTTCCCAGTTTTCCACGGGCGCCGCTGGTTTCGATGGCAGTGATGGTTCCATTCTCAATCAGGGGAATAATCGCATCGTTGATGTCGTTGAGCGAACTGGGCGCCAGCGTCAGCCCCTTGATCCCTTTGCGGGCAATGGCTTCCAGTACGGTATTGAGAACATAGTCGCCATTGCGGAAGTGATGGTGAAAAGAAATGGTCATTCCATCCTGCAATCCGCAGGCCTCAATGGCCGCATCAATACTTTTGACCTGCTTTTCAGAATGGGGCCTGTCGACGGACAGCCGTGGACCGGCGCGGCGCTTATCCGGTTTCAGGGCGAAAGCTCCACCAAATGGCGTTAAAGAAGAATACCCAGGCAAAGATTGCGGTATTTCACGCCCAATAGAATTCATCATGCGTCCACCCTCCCTGCGCCGGCTCCCACCGCGTCCGCATAAGCCAAGGCTCGTTCGGCTCTCGCCACGATCGGCAGATCAATCATCTTTCCATTGAGGGAGATGACGCCGGATTTTTTTGCCAGTGCTTCCTCATACGCTGCCAGCACTTTTTTAGCATGGTCGATTTCCTTGGCCGTAGGCGTAAAAATATCATGTACCAGTTGAATCTGGCGGGGATTCACGACCGATTTTCCGTCAAATCCCATTTCTTTAATCGCAGTCGCTTCATTGATGAAGCCTTCAGTATCATTGACATCGGAGAAAACCGTATCAATGGCGTTGATGCCGGCAGCCCGGGCGGCGAGAAGAATCTCGGACCGAGCCACGAATAATTCCCGGCCATGCTTGCTGCGGCTGGTGTGCAGGTCTGCGACAAAGTCTTCGCCGCCAATGGCCAGAGCCACCATTCTGGGGCTGGCAGAGGCAATTTCGTAGGCCTTTAGCAAGCCTTTGGCTGTTTCCACAGCCGCCATCATCATGATGCTGCCGGGCGCAAAGCCATATCGATCTTCCGCCTCCGTGATAATGGAATCCACCGTCTGGATTTCCAGAGCGGATTCAGTCATGGGCAAGCGAATCAGGTTGGGTTTGGCCGCCAATATTTTTGCGAGGTCAGGCCGACCAAAAGGGGTCCGGATATGGTTGATGCGGATGGCAACTTCCGAGGGATAGCGAAT
>CAZSRN010000215.1:1333-4174 GCA_964609115.1 uncultured Veillonellaceae bacterium
ATGGCTGAGCGCCTGAAAAACGAGTTCCCGGGCGGAATCTTTCTCCGTTATGGCTACCGAATCTTCCAAGTCAAAAATTAATGCATCCGCGCCATAGATGCCGGCGTTCTGGAGCATGCCGGGATTGTTTCCGGGTACAAACATCATGCTTCTGCGTAGTTTCATATCTTCACACCTCTTCCGGAGTCAGCGCCCTCTGGAGTGCGACGTTGAGTCTGGCTTTAATAGTACAGTCGAGGGCCCCTTTGTCATTGGCATGAATAATAATGTCTTCGATTCCTTTTTCCTTTACCCCGGCTTCGATTACTGCCGTGATCCGGCGGCCATACTGCTTCAGAACCGGGCTGGCAAGCGTCACGTTACAGCCGCTTCCCGCTTCAGCCGGTGAAACACTGATCATGATGTCGTTTGACTCGACTGTGCCGGCTTGCGCTGCTCGTAATAATTTGGCAGACAAGACTTCACCCTCCTCCTCAATCGGATTTTGAAAATAGTGCGATAGAAAGGGGCGCTTTTGTGCAAGAACCCTTTCTATCCGTTATCCCAAACGCATGTTGTCAAAAGGTCAAATATGAATCAATCCCAAGGCAACGGCGGTAATCAACCAGACTACCGAAATTCCAATGGCGGGCAATAAAGCGTATTTTTGCAGGTCGCCGAACTCCACCTTGTTCAGCCCAACCAGCAGATAAGTGGACGGAACCAGAGGACTGAGGAGATGCGCTCCCTGACCGATCAGCGCGGCGCGTCCCATTTCTTCCGCTGAAATTCCATAGGTGGCGGCCGCCTTGGCGAGTACCGGCAGTACGCCGAAATAGTAGGCATCGTTCGTCAGGAAGAACACGCCCGGCAAACTTAAACCGGCGGAAATCAAAGACATGTGGGGTCCCATGGAGGGAGGAATGGCGGCAATCAGCGACAGTGCCATCGCATCCACCATTTTGCTGCCGGCCATGACGCCCATGAAAATACCGGCGGCGAAAACCATGGCTACAACAGGCATGGCATTGGCTCCATTGGCTACGATACGGGCTTGCTGCTCTTTCAATGTGGGATAGTTGATCATCAGGGCCAGGGCCAAACCAATCATAAAGAGAATGCTCAGCGGCAATAGTCCGGCCATCAGCGCCACCATCAAGAGGACGGTGAGCCCCAGATTCACCAGGAAACGATCAGGACGGTGCAATTTTTCCGCATCCGGATCTTCTGAGACTTGGATTTTTGAAACAACGGTTGAATGGTCGAGCGTAAGCACTCCTAAACGAGCCCGTTCTTTCACGCCCCAGCGATACGCAACAAAACACACCCAGAGGGCGCCGACAGCCATACACGGAATCAGCGGAGTAAATACATCAGCTGCATCGACCTTCAATGCCGCCAGCACGCGGCCGGTCGGACCGCCCCAGGGAATGATATTCATGACGCTGTTCATCATGACCGCTACAGAGGGCAAAATCAGCGGATCCATGCCGAGGCGCTGATGAACAGCCAACATGGCCGAGCAAGTCACCATATAAGTGGTTGATCCGTCGCCGTCCAGCGAGATAATCGCTGCCAGAACCGCCGTGCCGACGGCAACTTTCAGCGGATCGCCATGTACAGCCGCAAGGATTTTTTTGATCAATGGTTCAAACAAACCCGCATCAATCATGACGCCGAAATAAAGAATCGCAAAACAAATCATAATACCCGTGGGAGCAACCTGCTTGACTCCATCCAGAGCCCATTTGCCGATGACTGAGAATTTGGCGATTCCGGCAAACCCCATCCCTGCTGCAAAAAGAAGCGGGATCAAGATCAGCGCGGTCATGGCTGACATTCGTTTGGACATAATCAAGTACATGAAAAAGACCACCATCAGGAAACCGAGAATTGCTAATGTTGGCATTGCCTATTCCTCCCCTTATAAAAAATTGTCCGTTTGGCGCCCGTGACGCAAATACCTAGTCTGCTATTTTCAAGATATCAGAAAAATTCGAAACAATCTCTTTTTGGTCATATTGATCATTTTTATCTTAAAAAAAGTTTGCACAAACGTTTTTGCACAAACGCCTGTTATGCAAACCGGGACGGGGTGTTCGCGGGAAAAGAATTTTGAAGCGGCAATGGTATAATGAATCAATATCCAAAAAAAGCAGAGAAGGTGAAGCGCGTGTTCGAGGGTTATGAAATAGAAGTCGTCGATTTAAAAAATGTTCGGGCGGTGGAAGAAATCCGGCAGTTTTTGGCGAAGTTTGATCTAACCTTTGACAGCGACGTGGAATATACCGTTACTCTTCGAGCCGGTGACAAGCTGGCAGGTACGGGATCTTTTGCGGGGGAAGTGTTGCGCAATATTGCCGTAGATGAAACCGTCCAGGGATCGGGACTGACGGCAACCCTCGTCAGCCGGCTCATGCAGGAGGAGGCCCGGCGTGGGCGAATGCATTATTTCATCTTTACCCGGCCCGCCAAAGCATGGCTGTTCGAAGCCCTCGGTTTTCGCGAGATCGCCAGAGCGGAACCCTACGTGGCATTGCTGGAAACCGGCATCGGCTCCATCGAATCTTTTTGTCAGGACATTCAGCGACAAACCGCTCACCTGAAAAAAGAGAGGGCGGCAATCGTTGTTAACTGCAATCCTTTTACCCAAGGTCATAGGGCGTTGATTGAGCGGGCGGCCTCTGAAAATGAAGCCGTCATTGTTTTTGTGGTCAGCGAAGACCGTTCCCTGTTTCCCTTTGCGGATCGATTCCGTCTGGTGCAAGAAGGGGTAGACGATCTGAAAAATGTCGTGGTGGTTCCGGCCGGACCCTATATCATTTCTGCGGCGACTTTTCCGACGTACTTTACGCGCGGCGA
>CAZSRN010000216.1:0-4170 GCA_964609115.1 uncultured Veillonellaceae bacterium
TCCGAAATTTAAGCACTGGTTTTTCGTGTCCCAAATCTATGGAATCTACCGGTATCGCCTTAGCGCTTACCTCCTGCAAGATGTCCTGGGTCAGTCTCGCTTTTTCCCGAATACGTTCCACTGGGCCCAAGCGAATCTTGATATTATTCAAAGTTACCACTGTAACCCCTTCTTTTGGGGTCAAGTGCACTTCGGAAATTTGATCGCGAGTTTCTTTATTGAGCGACACCAGATATGCCAGTGCACTATGAACTCCGGGGTCGGCAATCTGGTTGCCGGGAAAAACCCGCCCCGCCCTGAATCCGGTAATCAGAGGCGCTTCCATATTTTTCAGGTTATGAGAAATTGAAGTTACCGTGCCTGTCGCATCAATATCCAAAAAACCGTGCCGACTCGCAACATAAGCTAATGAACGGCGCTCCTTGACATGAATCGTCAAAGAAGCCGGCCATTCATAATCCGTAGAAACGTCCTCTACGCGCAGATCGTCACGCAAAATGGCAAAAAATTCTTTGGCATCCCAAAACAACACCGAGCCTTGGCCGGAAACAACACCGGCCATCTGTAAAATTTCATCGGTGCTGATTTTTTGATTACCGACAACCGTAACCGTCTGCAAAAAGAGATAAACCGGACGGGAATAACACTGCCAGGCAATAACCGCCAGACACACAGACAAAAGCAGTATCCGTTCGAAGATCCAACGGGATTTCTTCCGTTTTCGCCCTGTTCCCTCCATAAACTACTGCTCCAACGTCATCAGCAGAATGCGTTCACACAAATCCGGAAAAGAAATTCCCGCTGCCGCCGCAGCTTTCGGTACCAGGCTGGTTCCTGTCATCCCGGGAATGGTATTGACCTCCAGCACATAGGGATGATTGGACGGATCCAGTCTGACATCCACCCGGGCCACGCCGGAACACCCCAGAATGGCAAATGCGTCAAGCGCCGTTTTTTGAGTTATCCGCGCCGTCTCTGCATCGATCCGTGCGGGCACATAATATTCGGTAGCTCCCTTGGTATATTTTGCATGATAATCATATATACCGGAATAAGGTACAATTTCAACCACCGGCAATGCTTCCGGTTTATTACCGCCCAGAATGCCTATGGTAAGTTCACTTCCATCAATAAATTCTTCCACCAAAACTTCCGTATCGTATGAGAAGGCTTTTTCCAATGCAGCCGGCAGTTCTTCCCGTTCCTGAACAATTGTCAAGCCGATTGTCGATCCCTGAGTCGATGGCTTGACGACAAAAGGCGGTTCAAATTCGTCCAGAATGCTCTGTACAACTTCCGCACCCATCCCATGATTCCGTTTTAACAATTGATATCGAGGCGTTGGAATATCCGCCGAAGCAAACAGCCGCTTGGAAATTCCCTTATCCATGGCAATAGCGCTCGCCAGCACCCCTGATCCGGTATATGGAATCCCAAGCAATTCCAAGGCTCCCTGCATCCGGCCATCCTCGCCAAAAAGTCCATGAATGGCATTAAACACAATTTCAATCCCGTTTTCCCGCAGTTGTTCAACAAAATGAGGCGGATCCAAATCAATTCCGACCACATTGTAATTCTTTTCCTGAAGTGCGGCCACAATTGCTTTTCCTGTGTTTAGAGATACATCTCTTTCCTCGGACGGTCCACCCATAACGACACCAATTTTTTTGCACTGCATGTTGCTCGCCTCCAGTGATTTTTTTGTCAGGCGTTCGACAATTTTCTCCCCGGTCTGATAAATGTTGCCCGCGCCCATTGTTATCAAAAGATCACCCTCACGCAGCAATGGAAGAATGCACGTCTCCAACTCCGCTGCATCCGGACAGTAATAAACCTGTTGTCCCGTTTGCCGTCGTACCTCCTGTAAAATCGTCTCGCCCGAAATCCCCGCGATGGGTTCTTCACCCGCCGAATAAATATCTGTCAAAATCAGCACATCCGCCGGTGAAAAGGCTGTACCAAACTCGTGCGCCAATAATTGCGTCCGTGAAAAACGGTGTGGCTGAAAAACACAGACAACGCGTCCATCCGTAGCGATCTTGGCTCCATGCAATGTCGTCAAAATTTCTGTCGGATGATGTCCGTAGTCATCCACAACCCAAATCCCACCGGCTCTACCCTTCGTCTGAAACCGGCGTTTTGCACCGCCGAAGTCCGGCATAATGGAAGCGATTTGCTCAAAGGAAATTCCCATATTCATCCCGACTGCAATACAGGCAAGACAATTCATCACATTATGCCGACCCGGTACGCCGATCGACAACTCGCCAATCAAATTGCCCTGTCGCCATACTTCAAAGGAAGTTTTCGTTCCCCGGGCGACAATATTTCGCGCCGTATAATCGGCTTCCTCACTCAAGGCGTAGGTAATACAGGGGGTTGAAACCTGACTCTTCACCATTCTTACAGCCGGACTATCTACCCCAAGAACAGACAAGCCACTCGGCTTTATCTGATTGAGAAACTGCGCAAAGGCTTTGCGTATTTCCGCCTCATTTCCGTAGTGGTCCAAATGATCATTTTCAATATTGGTCACAACCGCGATATGCGGGGTGAATTTTAAGAAAGACCCGTCGCTTTCATCGGCTTCCGCGACCAAACATTGGCTTGTCCCAACTTTTGCGTTGCCGCCAATTGCCTCCAGATCGCCTCCAATAAGAACATTGGGGTCCAGGCCAGCCTTATCCAACAGAAAAGCAATCATCGAAGTCGTCGTTGTTTTTCCATGAGAGCCGGCAACTGCAATTCCATCGCACTGGTTCAGCAAACCCGCCAATACATCCGCCCGATGAAAAACAGGCAACCCGCGTCGACGGGCTTCCAATAGTTCAGGATTGTCTGCTCGGATTGCACTGGATACCACGATGGCTTCAGCCTCGCAAAGATTTTCCGCCTCATGCCCCAAAAAAATCTTCGCCCCGCTATTCGATAACCGGGCTGTAGTTTCCGAAGCATGCAGATCCGATCCGGAAACACGGTAGCCTTTTTTTAGCAGCATGTATGCAATAGCGCTCATTCCGGCGCCGCCTACGCCAACAAAGTGAAAGGACTGGATTTCATCAAGCAACAACAGTATTTCCTCCCTAAAAACCTCTTGGGTTATGAAATTTCTCGCCGGGAAAGTCCAAAGACAATATTTACAATCTCATCGGTTGCATGCGGATACCCCATTGTGCGTGCAGCCGTTCCCATATTGCGCAATATTGCGGGGTCTGAAACCAATTTTTGCACTGTAGACGACAACAGTTCACCGTTTAGTTCCGAGTCTCTTATTACAACTGCAGCGCCATTTCGCTCAAGAGCCCGCGCATTGATTTCCTGATGATTCTCCGATGCGTAGGGATAGGGTACAAGAACAGCCGGAATCCCCCGTAGCGTCAGTTCCGCCAACCCGATCGCTCCTGCCCGTGAAACAACCAAATCCGCCGCTGCCAAGGCTTGCGGCATTTCGTGAAGATAAGGCGCTATAACACGCCCGGTATTCGGCTCATTAAAAGGAATTTTTTCGGCTGTCAACGTGTGTATTATATTATTATAGTCCGTCTGTCCAGTAATATGAAGTATTTGAAACTCCTTTTTTTGCGCCAGCCGGCGATGAACTGACAACGCCGCCTGATTGATACTTCGGGCCCCTTGACTTCCACCGGTAACAAGAAGAGTCTGAACATCGGAGCGAAATCCAAAATGTCGGCAAGAATCTTCCCGATTTACTGTGAGCAAGTCCTCCCGCACCGGATTTCCTGTGACAACCACCCGGGCCTTGCATCCGGAAAATTTAGGTGCAGCTTCCTTGTATCCCAAGGCGATTGCATCCACAACGCGGCTAAGAATTCGATTTGTAACGCCGGGAAAGGCATTTTGTTCTTGGATCAGGGTAGGAATCCCGGAACGAGCGGCAACCCATACCACCGGACCACAAACATATCCGCCGGTTCCGATCACTACATCCGGACGATAATCGCGCAAAATCTTCCGTACATCCCAAAGGCTCTTGCCTGTCCAAAAAATATTTTTCAGATTCCGCAGCGAAAGTCGACGTTCAAACCCAAAAAGGTGTATTGTCTTCAAAGGATAACCGGCCCGAGGCACAAGTTCAGCTTCCATTCCATGTTCAGTTCCAACAAACAAAAACTCAGCCGAAGTCTCCCTGCGTTTGATCGCGCCCGCTAT
>CAZSRN010000217.1:0-4151 GCA_964609115.1 uncultured Veillonellaceae bacterium
TATTGAAAGGCATGGCAGTTGTTGCCCAATCAATGAAGTCGTAGTATTCTTCCAACGTTTGAGCCGGATTCGTTTCCCTGTCGGAATTGATCTGTTTGGCCTGTTTGATGGATTGGACCAGCATGCGTTTCAAGTCGGCGTTGTGCTCGACTATTGTTATCAGCGCTTCGGTATCCGGCGCATGTTTGGTGATGCTTTCAGCGGCATAGACGGCGTTGATGTCGGAGAAAACCACCCCGGTACACACCGATAAGGCAATGATTACGCTAACGATGATGCTAAAAAATTTCTTGAACACTAAACAGCCTCCTTTTCTCCTGAAATTCCCAACTTGAGATTAAATTTCGTCGTTGTGTCCCGCTATACCTGCCACTGTTCCGGTGCGCCAATTCTCCATATCATAGACTAACGATCAAACTCAATCTTCACTTCGAACAGCCGGTTCCAGGGATGAGTAGCCCGCAAGCCTTGAATGTTATATTCAGGAAAATATTTGCCAGCGAATGCTTTTAACCCTTCTGTCGTAGCTCCTTCGATTTGGGGCCGCAAGGATCCCAAATCCACCGCACTGGTGCCGCCGGGCTGCACAACATCCCGCTTCACAGTCTGGCGAACGTTGGCTTGGTACGCCCAGTCATCCAGCAAACGGACGGAAACCAGCCGTTCCCGGTCTTGGAGCGAAGTCGAAGCGGACAGCATTCCCTGGGAAATAGCGTAACCGGTACTGTTGCCAGCCGTATTCCAGCCGGCGTAAGCAGCCAGCTTGGGCAACAACTTGCGCTTTGTCACCTCCGCCATCAACGAATTATCCGCCCCATTGCTAAAAGCGGCATCATCCAAAGCCAGGCGTTTTCCCTTATCCAGATAGCTGGCCATCTCATCAATAAAGGCCTTGACTTCTGGTCGTAACTTCTCCGTATTTTCTGGAACCGCGGCTTCTAAGGTCACGCCGTTGAACGGCATGCCGACCGCTATAATCAGGTCGGCCCGTTCCGGCGCCGAAGTTTTATAGCCGCCAGCAACCAGAATATTGGCATCCACCAACTCGCCCATCGTATTCCCCTGATATGCGGGCACAGTCCGAGAACCGGTCCCCGGACTATAGAATGCGTAAACACGTGGAATTTGAAAGGTAAGATCATTGACGGCCTTGGTTAAGAGCAGCATACCCGCCTCATCAGCGGAAGCAAAGATAGCGAAGCGAGATTTGGGCAGATTGCCAGTTAAAGCCTCCATATCCCTCGCTTCTTTGTGGGACTGGCAATAGGGCCAAGAATCATCGCGTCCGATCATAAAATAGCGAAAAATTTCCTGGCCCATCATTTCCAGCATTTTGGTATTGGCCCGATAATTTTTTCCTCGCCGCTCCATCCAGTCCTTCAGGTCGGCCTGGGGAATGGCGGCGGTCAGTTGCTGCACTTCCTGCTGCTCCTCACGGGTAAGGCCTTTTATTTCTTTCATGTCCCATAAAGCCGTCAAACGATAAATCTGATAACCGTATTTTTCATAATAGGGTGCATCCGTCCCACCGGCGCTATATTTGGGCGTCCGCATAATGGTGGAAAATCCATAGATCGGGACACTTGGATTTTCCGCTTTGAACTCGGCAAATTTGGCCACCCGGCGGGTAATTACATCCTCGGAAATTTCATGAGTCCGAGACGGGACCAATCCCCCGTAGAGCAGGGAATCAGCCGACAATACCACGGCATCCGCTTCCCGGCCATGAGCGAAGACCCATGCCCATAATTTATCCGCATCCCCAGGGCGGCCCCGAGTAGATAAGATTTCTACCGGGGGCGTCAATACTTCATGACCTGCCGCTTGCAACGTATCCACCGTGTATTGCAGACAGACCGGCCGGTCATCGATGGGCACAAACAATAACGTAGCGGCTGCCGCCGGGGCGGCGGTGAATAAGCTTGGCAGCAACACCAACGCCAAGCCCCATACCCGCAGTTCTTTCCATATTTTTCTCATGAGTCAGTACCTCTCCCTACTTTTACCAATGTTTTTTGCATCGCACCGCGCTACATTAATGCTCGAAATTCAGATGCAGATTGCAGCGACCATTCTTCGTCGAAAAATCAACCTTATCCGCATAACGCATTACCAGATAGCCTGACAACCTTGCAAAAGCATCTTCATCATTTAACATTTCTTCTGGCGTCGGCCGGGTTGTGGACAATACCGGCAAGACCCCTTCATATTCAATATCAACATTCAAATTAAACTCTTCAAAGCTTGCGCCGATACTTATATTGCCCTGTACAAGCTGAAATTCCGTCAGAGTCTCAATACATTGCGCCACTGCCGACGTAGTCCTGGAAACTACGTCAGCTCGCGCCCCCCATAAGCCGCCGCATTTACGAAAAAACACAAACACCGCATCCATCGCATCAGTTTCCGGTTCAACGACCAGTTTCTGATGTGTTGCTATGCCGATACGAAACAACAAATGTAAGGATATCCCTATAATAGTGCCCAAGGCCAGCGCATTTTTCGTAAGGGGCTGTATCCATAGGGGAAAAGACTCGCCGAACCCGGGAACCATCGCAACTCCAAAGCCAAAAGTCAGGGATATGCCAAGAACAAACATCCGTCGGGCATTGAGCATGCGTGAGGAACAGATTTGCATGGCCGTCGGCAAAACAAAGGCGATTTCAACCATCAATATCACGCCGATAACGGGTTGAGGCATGATAGCAAATAACGCTGCGATCTTGGGTAAAACGGCCAGCGCAATAAAACACAGGCCGGTTCCCAAGGCGATCTGCCGGCTGGTAGCGCCTGTTGCAACAGACAAGCCGACACTGCCGGAACTGGTGGTTTGACCCATGGTGCCCAGTAGTCCGCCTAGTATTGTCCCTATGCCTTCGGCAAAAAGACCGTTGCCGACAGACTTCATATCCAGACGTTTCCATTCATCGTCATTTACCTTCTGGCAGGTCGTCAAATTGCCCATAGTTTTGATGCTGGAAGCAAACGCCGCAATAATGAACGGTACAATAAGCGAAGGGTCAAAGGCAAGCCCCATGTGATCGAAACTAGGTAAAGCAATCCAGGGGGCCTCGATAAACTTTTTCACCTTGTCGTCAGGCAGCAACCCGAACAAATAGGAACCCAAGTACCCGAAAACGATTCCCGCAACAATCGAATACTCCCTAATTCGCTGGCTGCCCCAAATATGCATGCCGATGATCACGCCGAGTGCGGTCACGGACAGCAGCGAAACCGGCAGACTCCCGTTGCCATGCGCATCAAGCCCGATAAAATTGGGCAAGGCATAAGTGATAAAAGTAATCGCCATCAGCATAACAATCAGTCCGATAATCTCCACCGGAAATAGAATCCTCAAGCGATGAATAATTCGGCCGATAAGCGACTGGAAAATACCCGCAAACAATGTCATTCCACACATCAGGGGAAATCCGCCAGCCTGAACCGCCATAATAGATGCCGGGAAGTAAGGCGTTCCGGTCTCATGCGCGCAAAAATATCCCGATCCGACGGGGCCGTTTCGCCGCGCTTGCAGAATCGTTCCAATTCCCATGGATATCATCATCATACTGACTGCGGTTTGCGCCATTTCCACTGTTCCACTCACGGCGGCTACGATCAGCACAGGAAAAATCAGGTCCACCGAAAGCATAATTACCTGCTGTGCCACTAATGGAATCAATGAGGACAACGGAACTGGATCGGCCACAGCATAGATCAGATTAGCTGCTCGGCGCGGCGATCGTTTTTCCTGATCATTCGCTTTATCGGCTTGGGAAGGATTCCGGTGCACAACGTATTCCTCCATCAAGAACTTTTTGTTGCTACTACGCACACGCCTGCGTCCATGGCCGATTACCAGTGATACTTCTCTCCGTAACAGGGATAACGGCGAATAATGCACATTAAGTAAAGCATCCATAACCTACCAAAAGTAGGTCATGGATGCTTTCTCTATAAAAGTCGCGATTCCCTGCTAAATTTCAACATTACAACGTCTTAATTCTGCCGATAGACGTGATACGGTTAGCGCATCAACTCTAACGACAAAGTCATTTGTGATAGTTTTCTTCATATCGTCTATAACAGCGAAAATCTATGCTGATTGTTGTCTTTTTTCACCGTAATCCCTGTAAAACCACGGGTCTAAT
>CAZSRN010000218.1:0-4144 GCA_964609115.1 uncultured Veillonellaceae bacterium
GGATTCGCTGGACTTTGCGGAAATGCTGATGCTGACGGAAAGCGCCCTGTCGCTTGAGTTGACGCATGATGATCTGAAACACCTGACGACCATCGCTTCTGTAGTCGAGTTTTTCGACCAACACTCTGCAAAATAGTGTTGGCAGGGGAGGAAAATCCATTGCCGGAGGAAATGTTTCAAATTGTTGCCGTAGATGAAGCCAACGCCCATTACGTGGGAAATGTTTTCCGTTCGGTATATGGTGAGGATTTTCCTGTCAAAGATGTATATCAACCGGCAGTTTTGCAGCGGGAAATCGGGGCGGGACGCTTGGCGTCCGCCTTGGCTTTTTCCCGGGAGGGCAGGGCGGTAGGTTACGTTTCCTCCTTCAAATCCGCCCCGAATTTCCGTTTGTGGGAGGCCGGAAATTTGGTGGTTGACCCGGAGTTCTCCGGCACAGAGGTGGCATCGCAGCTGACGGAATATTATTTTACGTCTTCCGGACATATCATGCCTGACGGCGATGGACTGTTCTGCGAAGCGGTCTGTTGCCATTATTTTACCCAAATCAGTACCAGCAAGACTGGGATGGTCGCTTGCGCGCTGGAACTCGATCAACTGGACGGCGACAGTTTTAAGGAAAGCAAGAGCAATCGGGCTGAATTGGCGCGAGTGTCCTGCGTACTGAATTTCAAGGAGTTTACAAACCCCATTGGACTGCAGTATCTGCCGGCCCGTTATGAGGAAATGCTGCGCACCCTTGCAACTCCCCTGCGGCCCAGAACTTTTTTGACAGCCGGGACATCGGCGCCGGATGCGGAGAGAACTGTTCGGGAAGACCAATACTTTGAGTTTGCCCGGACTTGGAAAATAGCGGTCCGGAAAATGGGCGCCGATTGGGGCGCGGTGATAGACGAGATCCAGGCTGAAGCGGACAGGCGGCGGGTGATCAGCCTCCAGATTACGCTGAACACGGCTTGTCCTCGCATGGATGCCGCGGTTGAACTTCTGCGGAGCCGGGGCTTTTTTTTCGGCGGGCTGATGCCCCGATGGTTTGGCGCTGACGGAGTGCTGATGCAAAAGCTGTTTGACGACGAACCGGAGTATGAAAAAATGAAGCTGTATACTCCCACGGCCCGGAAGCTGCTTGACTTTATCCGGACCGACCGGGAAGCGGTCAATGGCGGCTATTGACAACATTTGTAAAAAACGGTAAGATTTAACCAACATTTTATTCGACTCATTAGAAAACTAAAGGTCGGAAATCAACTTTAAACAGCTTGATTTCCGACCTTTTCTGCGGCAATTCAAGGGTAGGGCTATGAGTCGAACTTTTAGAAAGAAGGAAAACCGTTATGGAACAACAATCCGTCAGTAAAACCAGAATACTTGTCCATGCAGCATTGGGTATTGCGCTTGTCTTTGTGTGCACGGCATTTGTAAATGTGCGCCTTCCCATTGCCGCCAATGGCGGCCTGATTCATTTGGGCAATGTGCCTCTCTTTATTATCGCCATCCTTTACGGGCGTTACTTGGGCGCTTTGGCGGGAGGATTCGGCATGGCTCTGTTTGATATAGTGGGCGGCTGGTTTTTGTGGGCTCCCTTTACCTTGGTCATCGTCGGTCTCATGGGTTATATCGTTGGCGCTATCTGCGAAAAGCACCGTACCATGACGGCCTATGCACTGGCGTTGACGGCGGCTTGTCTTATTAAAGTAGCGGGTTATTATGGGGCCGAAGGGATTATTTACGGAAACTGGCTGGCGCCGCTCACGTCGATTCCCGGCAATCTCGTTCAGATTGGCGTGGCCTCAGGCGTCGTGCTGCCGGTTGTAGGCAAGTTGAGAAAACATGCGCCGGTTTTTTCCTGGGCGGAAAACCGCAAATAAAAAGAGGAAGCGGCGGGAAAATAGTCAGGAACCTGATTTTGGCATATAATTTGAAATAAGATCGCAAAAATATACTGCGAAAATGAGGGAGCAAAAATGGGCCCGGACCACACAACAGATGGGACAGAGCCGCGGCATCAGCGTCGGATCCGCTATAAGGGCACTCATCCCAAGAATTTTAAGGAAAAATACAAGGAACTGCAGCCGGAACAATATGCGGAGGATGTGGCCCGGATCATTCAGAAGGGCAGCACTCCCGCCGGGATGCATCTGTCCATTTGCGTGAAAGAAATATTGGAATTTCTGCAAATTACACCGGGACAAACCGGATTGGACGCAACCCTGGGCTATGGCGGACATACGTTGGAAATGCTGAAATGCTTGAAATCGCAGGGACGCTTGTATGCAATTGACGTAGACCCGCTGGAGTTGCCTCGTACCCGGGAGCGGCTGGAGCGTTTGGGTTACGGCTCCGACATTTTGGACATCCGGCAAATGAATTTTTCACAAATCGAGCAAATCGCTTACGAAGCAGGCCCGCTCAACTTCGTATTGGCGGATTTAGGCGTTTCTTCCATGCAGATCGACAATCCGGACAGAGGGTTTTCGTTTCGAACGGAGGGACCGCTGGATTTGCGGCTGAATCCGCAAACAGGCAGTTCTGCGGCAAATCGCTTGAAAAAAATGACAGTGGATGAATTGCAGGATATGTTGGTGGAAAATGCGGACGAGCCTTATGCCGGAGAAATCGCCCGGGCCATCATTGACGGCAGGAAGCAGGGAATGGATATCTCGACGACAACACAGCTCCGCAATATCATCAAAGGGGCATTGAAGGGTATCCCGCAAGTCGGTGACGAGGAGATAAAAAAATCCTGTCAACGTTCTTTTCAAGCTCTGCGGATTGATATCAACCATGAATTTGAAGTGCTGGATGAGTTTTTGGAAAAGCTGCCGGATGTCCTTGCATCAGGTGGACGCGTAGCCATACTTACGTTTCATTCCGGCGAAGACCGCCGCGTTAAAAAGTCTTTTAAATATTTTCTTCGCGAGGGCGTTTATCGTGAAATAGCGTCCGATCCCATCCGGCCATCGCCGGAAGAATGTCACGTCAACAGTCGTGCGCGTTCGGCCAAATTGCGCTGGGCCATCAAGGCATAAGGGGTATTGAGGGAATGCCGAACATGGTTCTGTAACCCGCGCGGATTTCACCGGTCAACCGCCTAAAATCGTAAATTTCTACGGATGGAACGCATAAACGTGGGAGAAAGCCTGATGAAGTGATCGTACCGCACCAGCGACGATAGACACAAAATATAAAAGCCAGTCGCAGAATATCTTTGAGTTAAGCCGACGGACGTCGATTTTTGAATGGCGTCAGTCGGTATTTTATATTTCAGCGCCAAAATTCTGCTCGCCGCAAGCTTGATGTTGCAGGAAATAGGCTGCAAAGGGGCGAAAACCAAAGAGGAAATAGATTGATAAGTGGAAGTGACGAATAAGGATGAGACATCTTACATTACTTACAGACCTGTATGAGCTCACAATGATGCAGGGATGGTACTTTGCCGGCAAGGCAAATGTTCGGGCCGTATTTGACCGTTTTTACCGGGAAAATCCGTATCACGGCGGGTATACGGTGTTTGCCGGACTGGAGCATGTGATACAGTATATTCAAGAATTGTCTTTTAATGCCGAAGATATCGATTATCTGCGTTCACTCGGGATCTTTAAAGAAGAATTTTTAAAGTACTTGTTGCATTTTCGTTTTACAGGCGACATATGGTCCATTCCGGAAGGAACGGTGGCCTTCCCGGGTGAGCCCCTGTTAATAGTGCAGGCGAATTTTATGGAAGCGCAATTGATCGAAACTGCGTTGTCGATGTTTCTTAACCATGAAAGCCTGATTTGTACGAAAGCCAGCCGGATCAGAACGGTTGCCCCCGATGATTTGCTGATGGAATTCGGGCTGCGTCGCGCCCATGGAGCTGATGCCGGGATTTATGGCGCCAGAGCCGCCGTGATTGGCGGATTTGATGCTACATCCAACGTGATGTCCGGCAAGATGTTTGACATTCCAGTGGCGGGTACAATGGCGCACAGCTGGGTTATGAGTTTTCCAACCGAAATCGACGCATTCCGCGAATATGCCAAGCAATATCCCGGTAATGCCATACTATTGGTAGATACATATAATTCGCTGCGCAGTGGAGTTCCCAACGCGATCACCGTATTTAGAGAACTCATGGATAGCGGCGTCAAGCTTGGCAAGTATG
>CAZSRN010000219.1:0-4128 GCA_964609115.1 uncultured Veillonellaceae bacterium
TCATGTAGTTCTTAAATGACTACCGGGGATTTTACACACAAATTAGGACTTGACCTATTCCCCTTTACGCCAAACAAAAGTTAGAACAAGTAATAATTCTCCTGATGGAATAAAGATGTTCAGTCTGAAGATGTTTTCTTTTTGTCTGGGCAACTCATATTAAAGGGAAAGGAGAACACGAAATGACGACTAAAAAATTGCTGGTATTGGTTATTGCCCTTTGTTTGATCGTAACTATGACAGGATATGCAAGTGAAAGCCAAGCTATTGATTATTCGAATCCTGCGCATTGGTTGTCTTTGCCGAATGCGGCTGATAAAGCGGTGGATGTGTTTTACCTCTATCCGACTGCATGGGTTAAGGTGGATGAAACGGAACCCAATATTTGCAGCATAGACAATCCGGTCATGTTGAAACAAGCCAAAATAATATTTGCTCAACAAGCTACTGCTTTTGAATCTGTAGGCAACATTTACGCGCCGTTCTATCGTCAGGCCGATGCGACGTATATATTGCCGCTGCCGTTTGCCGAACGCGATAAATTTATCGCCGGTATCCCGGCGGGAGATGCCATGGCGGCTTTTGACCATTATATTCATCATTACAATAACGGCCGACCGTTTATTTTAGCCGGACATTCACAGGGATCGATGGTGTTGAGAATTCTATTGGCCGAATACATGGCGAAAAATCCCGAGGTTTACCAAAGAATGATTGCTGCCTACGTTATCGGTTATTCGGTGACCGGGGAATATCTTGCGGCCAACCCGCACTTGAAGTTTGCCCGGGGCCCGAATGATACCGGAGTCATCATATCGTACAATACGCAAGCGCCGGTTATTCAAGGAACCAATGGCGTTGTGCTGCCCGGGGCCGTCGCAATCAACCCGATTACCTGGACGCGGGAAGAAACCCCCGCTTCGGCGGAACAGAACCTGGGGTCGATTCTACTCACTTCATCCGGAGAAGTAGCCGCCCGAAATGTAAAAAATATCGCGGATGCACGGGTTTCCAAACGGCTGGGGGTAGTTGTCTGCAATACTGCGAATGTGGACCTGCTGGCGCCGGGGAATGCCTTGTTCGGGAGAGGGGTGTTCCATGGCCTGGATTATCCGTTTTATTACAATAATATTGGAGAAAATGCTGCGAGGCGGGCAAGAAATTTTTTAAGCGGAAAATAAGCAACTCATACTGACGGTATATGCGTAAAAATAAAATAAATCGCATTGTGAAGGGGGCAATGAATATGCTGAACCCAGCCGTTAAAAATATCCGGCAGCTGCCGCTGCCGGAAGATTCGAAGCTACGGGAAATTTGGCTGGCGGGAGGATGCTTCTGGGGAGTGGAGGCTTATCTGGATCGGCTGAACGGCGTAGTCAAGACCCAAGTGGGTTACGCCAACGGCGATACCGCCGATCCGACCTATGAGCAGGTTTGCCGCAGCAACACCGGTCACGCGGAAACGGTTTATGTTCAGTATGACCCGGGGCAAGTCGCGCTGCAGACTCTATTGACCTATTTTTTCAAGGTGGTCGATCCGACGACGCTGAACCGGCAGGGCCCCGACATCGGCAGGCAGTACCGCAGTGGTGTTTATTTCCGGGAGCAGGCGGATGAACCGATTATTCATCGGGTGGTCGCCGAGGAACGGAAAAAATATCAGGCTCCAATTGTAGTGGAAGTGATGCCGCTTTATAATTACTATCCGGCGGAAGAGTACCACCAGAAATATTTGGTCAAAAATCCGTCGGGATATTGTCATATCAACTTGGACGGCGGAGAATCTCAGCCGCAGTGACTTTCTTCCATCAGTTTGGTGATGACGGCAAGGTCGGCGCCGGCAAATTCATAGCCGGACATTTCGAGAGGAGTAACCCAGGCTATGGCTTGATGTTCCAGCAGCTGAATCTCATCCGGTGAGCCTGTCGACTCCACCCAGTAAGTGAATTGCCGAATCTGTCCGGCTTCGTGCCGGTATATTGTATCGCTGAAGAGGGGCCCGATCTTCGCCGTAATGCCGAGTTCTTCCTGCAATTCCCGGCACAGGGCTTGCGGCGGAGTTTCCCCGGGGTCTACTTTGCCGCCGGGCAATTCCCACTTGTTGGCGAACCGTCCGGTGCCGGGCCGTTGGGCAATCAGAATTTTATCCGCGATCTTGAGCAGGGCTGCGGTGACCAGAAGCGGTTGCTGCAACAAGGCAATCCCTCCAAACAATAATAGGATTGGCAAAACCATAACAATTTTCAGAGAGTGTGTCAAGATTTTGGGATTTCGCGAAAATGTCCC
Organism: uncultured Veillonellaceae bacterium; assembly: GCA_964609115.1. Classification (GTDB taxonomy): domain Bacteria; phylum Bacillota; class Negativicutes; order UBA1444; family UBA1444; genus UBA1444. The sequence goes on from CAZSRN010000219.1 coordinate 2,287, forward strand.
CGATATTTTTGTGTTCAAGGGATGGGAACATGGTAAAATAGACATGCAAACAAGACTGGAAATCAACGAAATTGGACGAAGGCCAACAGAAAAAGATTCATTGGAGAGGGGGAAAATCCAAATGAAAAAGGTAGTGGCATTTGTCGGAAGTCCGCGAAAAAAAGGAAATTCAGCAGCTTTGACGGCGGAAATCATCCGGGGAGCGGAGTCTGTCGGCGCACAGGCGAAAGTTTATTTCCTCAATGACATGAAAATCAGACCCTGCCAGAGTTGTTTTTCGTGCCGCAAAGAGTATCTTTGCTCGATTAACGATGATATGAAGCCGGTGTATGCGGATATCAAAGAAGCGGATGCCGTGGTTATCGGCTCGCCGATTTATATGCTGCAGGTGGCGGCGCAGACGAAACTGTTGTTTGACCGGCTGTTTCCCTTGATGGATGTCAGCTTTTACCCGCGGTTCGGCGGCAAGAAAACCGTGATGGTCTACTCGCAGGGGCATCCGGATGCGGCGGCCTTCAAGCACGCCTTTGCCGCGAATGCGGAAATTCTTAAGATGATGGGGTTGCAGGTGGAAGAGACGCTCGTGTGTACGAATGCGAACCAACCGGATACGGCGGTTGCAGACGTGAAGCTGATGGAACGCGCATTTGAAGCGGGGAAAAAATTGGCTCAGTAAAAGGAAACTTATTTTCAATTGAATAAACAGCCGCCGTTGCGAGTTTTTCAAACTTGCGACGGTTTTTTTCATACACTGTGACGGGTAATGGAATACGGGCGGAAGGGGTCGGTCGGGTTGCTGTCTTTGAACAGGAAACAATGGGTGATTCAGCTGTGTCAAAAGTTCGTGAGGGAAAAAAGCTACTCCGGTGAGGAAGCGGGAATGGCCGGACGATTGCGGGAAAGTTTTCAGGAAGTAGGCTTTGATGAGATTTTCGTCGACGACTATGGCAATGTTACCGGGCGGATTTTCGGCAAGCAGCCGGGAAAAACCATTCTTTTCGACGCGCATATCGATACCGTACCGGCGCCGGATGCGACAAAGTGGGAACATGATCCGTTCGGCGGGGAGTTGACGGCCGGCGTGATTTTTGGCCGCGGCGCCTCGGATATGAAGGGGGCGCTGAGCGCGATGGTTGCAGCCGCCGGATTTTTTGCCGAAGATTGCCGGAAGGATTTCGCCGGGAACATCTGCGTGGCCGGAGTGGTTCACGAAGAGTGCTTTGAAGGGGTCGCCGCCCGCAAAATCAGTCAAAGGATCAAGCCGGATTATGTGGTGATCGGCGAAGCGTCGGAGCTTAATCTGAAAAGAGCCCAGCGCGGCCGTGCGGAGATTGTGGTGGAGACTTTCGGCAAATCGGCCCATTCCGCGAACCCGCAGGCGGGATTGAATGCTGTCTATAAAATGGCGGAGATTATCCCGCGAATTCGCAAGCTTGCCATGGTTCAGCATCCCGTATTGGGGCAGGGCATCATGGAGTTGACCGATATCAAGTCTTCTCCATACCCCGGCGCTTCGGTGGTTCCGGATTACTGTCGGGTTACCTATGACCGCCGATTGCTGGTGGGTGAGACGCCGGAGTCGGTTTTGCAGCCGGTTGCCGACCTTCTGAAAGCCATGCGGGAGGAAGACCCGGAAATGGACGCGAGGGTTGGTTTTGCGTCCGGTTCGGAAACCTGCTATACGGGGCAAAAGATTGAAGGAAAGCGGTTTTTCCCCGGTTGGCTTTATGAACGGGAAGATGAGTTCGTTCAAGCGGCTTTCGCCGGGTTGCGGAAGGCGGGACTGGACCCGGAAATCACGCAGTATTCTTTTTGCACCAATGGCAGTCATTATGCCGGAGA
>CAZSRN010000220.1:0-4105 GCA_964609115.1 uncultured Veillonellaceae bacterium
CCAAGTCATTGGATACCAACATTCCTCCACCGGAAGTCGTAATGATCTTATTTCCATTAAAAGAATACATGCCGAATTTGCCAAAAGTTCCACTCGCACGTCCTTTGTATGTTGCGCCCAAAGACTCGGCTGCATCTTCAATAACCGGCACTTTATAAGCGTCGCATATATCAAGCAAGCGATCCATATCCGCACTTTGTCCATAAAGGTTGACAATGATTACCGCCTTCGGCAACCGGCCCATACGGTCGGCATCCAAAAAAGCCCGGGCAAGAGCCTCCGGCGACATGTTCCAGGACTCCGGTTCCGAATCGATAAAAACGGGTCTGGCTCCTTCATAGACAATGGGGTTGGCTGAAGCAGCAAAAGTGAAAGATGAACAAAATACGACGTCATCCCGCCCCACGCCGGTGCATTTCAATGCCAAGTGAATAGCGGCCGTTCCGGAACAAAGCGCTGCCGCTCCCCCAATGCCAACATATTCAGCAATTTCCCGTTCAAATGCGTCGACATGAGGCCCCAACGGCGCAATCCAGTTTGATGCAAAGGCGTCTGCAACATACTCCTGTTCAAGACCGCTCATATGAGGCGGCGATAAACATATATGTTTTTGTTGACTGGCCATACTCACACCTCCAATATTTAGTCGCTCTTTCTGCGATACTCAGGAAAAAAGCCTGCCTCCTCGCAACGGTTCCCCTGAGTTCCTTCTTCAAACTGTTTTCTTTTTTCGACCATATCATTGTAGTGAAAACGGTCACCAATGTATTTTCCTATGAGGAATGGAACCTCTCCTAATGGAGCGAATTTCTTTTTATATTGAAAAACTCCATCTTTCATTCCATCATAACCGCCACCCAGCACAGCGTTTTTCTTTCCCTGGTCAATCCCCCAGTTGAAAATAGCATGATCCAAAAACTGATTGGGGTACACGTTAAAATGTTCTTGATCCGACCCCCCAAGATAAGGATATATGTGTTCTTGAGAGGTTAAAACAAGTTTGGATGCAATCACCATATCCTGGTATACCACATGAAAGAAAGCAAAGTGCCCTTGAAGGTTGCCAATCAGGTTCCGGAAAAACTTTTGGGGGAAATAGTATTGCTTTGAGGCATTCCGCCGATCCATCGTCCTGTAATAAATTCGCATAAAGTCTTGCAGCCTTGTTCCCAGTTCGTCAATTTCTATCCTCAAACCATGTTGTTCGGCGCATCGTATGCACGTCCGAACTGCATGCTTATAGTCCATCCAAACTGCATCTTTTCCCTCACCCAATGAGCGTATTATTACACTTCCGCATTCTTCCACGTCGCCGACAAATTCTCGTATATCAGCAGACACCGGAGAAAACCGAAAAAAAGCGGATAAGATTTTATTTTCCGTACTCCAATGCCGAAATTCTCGCCAAAAAATACCCAGGTTGAAATCTCCTTCCGTATAGGGTCCCCCATAACCATAAGGGCTAATCGCGTCATAATAGTTATGTTGTTTGTCTGCCCACGGTTCCATTGAAAGAGGTCTCAAAATGAGTGGCAATAAAATTAATCCTGTTGAACTTTCCTGAACAACGCACAGAGCTCTGTCAAACTGATTGCAAAACAACTTTACATATTCAGGATGCGCAAATACTTCCCGTGTATTCCATCGCTGCCATATATTGATCCATTTTTCCCATTGACACTCATCTGAAGAATCCAGAATGTAAAAATCCATGTGCGCCCTCCAGATCAGCTTATTTCATCTAGTCTCGCTCATCTTTGCTTCGATACTTCTTACGATCCTTCCCGGAACTCCCACAATCAATTGATAATTGGGAACATCCTTTAAAACAACTGATCCTGCTCCAACAACAACACCTTTTCCCACTTTAACCTGTTCAATCACTGCCGAGCCCATCCCTATCCAACTATGGTCCCCAATAACGGCTTCCCCGGCAATACTGGCTCCCGGCGCAACGTGGACAAAATCGCCCAGTTCACAATCATGACCGACTGTGGCGCCGGTATTAATGATGCATCCCTTGCCAATGATTGCGCTTGCATTGACTGCCGCCTGGTTAATAACAACCGTACCGGCGCCGACAACAGCAAATCGACTGACTGCTGCCCGCGGATGAATAAGAACCGGTACTTCGCCCCCCTCTCTTTCCACTTGCTCCATTATCATTTTACGCACCATATTATCTCCTACTGCAATAAACACATGAGAAAATGCATCGCGGAAATTGTTGAACTCATTAATGGTTCCAATCACCGGCCACTCCAGGACTACTTTCAATTCGGGATACTTGTCATCGACAAATGCGATACGATTCCAAACGTTCATTGATGATGCAATATCTGCGATCACCTTGCCATGTCCACCTGCGCCAATAATAAGTAATCCGCTCATTGACAACCCTCCTAATATAGATACAACCGTCAATCCGTGGCTTGCTGTTGGGTGTCCGTAACGAATGTTGCACTATAAGAACTTATGATTGTTTATCTGATTTCAACCCCAGTCGAAGCGGCCGCTTTCAGTGTATGCAAAACTGTTCCATTAACGCGGGGATTCATGAGCGTCAATTTTTTCACACTTTTGTTTCCGCTGTCTGCGACATAAAACCCTGCAGTGATTTTGGCAACAGCCCGGGTATCTGTAACCGCCGGATGATTCAGGTGGATGTTGCCTAGTGTTACTTCGGGCTTGTACGTATACATTGCGAAAGCAGATCCTGTAGTGTTACCCATAGGCCCTGTCGTATTGGCGTCAATAACGTGCGGATTGTTGACCGTGATGCTATAGGAACGATAATCATGATTGGTTACGGCAAACCCATTTAATTTATTGTTCTCCCAAACAGCATCGTCGATCACCAGACTACCCGGAACGCTTCCCGTCCCATTCACGCTGCTAAAACCTCTTTTGCTGCCATTATCCGTATGGTTTGCGATCTTGATACTGACGGGAACAATCGAGCCTTGAAGCTTTACTAAATTGATTCCAATTCCGGCGCCTTCATTATTTGCTGTATATAAATCGCTAATATAAATGTTTTGCAAAATATCCGTCATCCTATTGGGTTCAATATCCAATCCTGCTGCGGGAGGAGTGCCGTGGGTATCCGTTACCCTAGATTGAACGATTTCAATATTACGTCCGCTGATTAGCGATATGCCCTGCCTGCGGTTATTATCCGCTTGAATTTCAACAATGCGGACGTTTTCCGATATACTGCCGCTTGAACCCGAAGCAATATAGACGCCGTCTCCCCAACAATTCTTTACAATCGTTCTATGAACAGCAATATTTTTAGAGCCGGTGATACGGATTCCCATTCCCCATTCGCCCCGCGTGCCTTTATGTTCATCACGTTCACCCATAATGGTCCCGCCAACAATTTTGACATCATGAATGTCCGCAATTTGTAAAACCGAATAATGGGTCGCTCCGTTTGGAATGGCTTTTAGAATTGTATTGGGCGTCATGTAAAAAGCTATATTGCTCTTTAATCGTAAGGACTTCACAGCGTCAACCAGAAAAATCCCTTCTGGAATGAAAACTTCTCCACCCGTATTGGGAACAGCGTCGATCATCCTTTGCAACGCATCGGTGTCGTCTGTTGCATTATCGCCCTTCGCTCCAAAGGATGCGGCATTAAAAACATTGGGGCCTTTGGGCTTTTCCAGATCAGTCAGCGTTACGCCCGCCCCTGCCGTCTTGGTTTGCGAACTCTTTTGAAAAGCGCTTGCGTTTATCGGATGGTTATATTTTTTATCATTCGTGTTCTTAAACAAATTTACCATTGGGTTATAACCTGCGACATAGAACAATATGATTGCAATAATGCCTATAATGCTTGAAACGACTCCCGCAATTTTAAGAGAGTAGATTTTTCGTTCCATAAGCACTTGTTACGCCCCCCTAAATTCTTTGTTTCCAACGATTGATCGTATTTTGATCTATATGAAGGGAAATAGGAAGGATCATTCATCCACTCCCGCCCCTGTCGGTTTTCATAATTTCTTCGTTTTTCGCATAAGTTAGTGTATATTAAAGAGTTAAAAATTTGTTTTCCAACCTCAAATGGAATAATGCCGTTCGGCGCGAATTTCTTTTTAAA
>CAZSRN010000221.1:0-4082 GCA_964609115.1 uncultured Veillonellaceae bacterium
GTCGCCGGCGTCGGCACGGTCAAAGTGCACGGCGACAAAGAAGAAGTCCTGACCGCCGATGTCATCATCGTGGCCAGCGGTTCCGTGCCGGTCAAACTGAATTTCCCCGGCGCCGACCTGCCTGGCGTGATCGACAGCACCGGCGCGCTTTCCCTGCCCAAGCCCCCCGCCTCGATGGTCATTGTCGGCGGCGGGGTGATCGGGGTTGAAATTGCCGCCTTGTATGGTGTATTAGGGACTCAAGTAACGGTTGTCGAATTACTGCCGGAGATCTTACCCGGAATCGATTCGGAAATTGCCGTAAGTTTAAAACAAAGCTTGACTAAACAAGGCGTTGTCTTTATGAACGGCGCAAAACTGGACTCAGTGAAGCAGGCGGCCAATGGCTTGTCGGCTAAAGTTATGGTGGGTGACGAAGCGCGGGAGGTCGTGGCGGAGATTGTACTGGTTGCGGTTGGACGTCGGGCCTTTATCGATGGTGTTGGCACGGAAGCTGCCGGAGTCAAAACGGAACGGGGTAAAGTGGTGGTAGACGCGAACTACCAGACCAACGTTCCCGGAATATATGCTATCGGCGACTGCAATGGAATTGCCATGCTGGCCCATGCTGCTTCCCATCAAGGGATTGCCGCCGTGGAACACGCGATGGGACACAGTACGGCTGGACATGGGCAACCCATTGTTCCGGCATGCATTTATACCAGCCCGGAAGCTGCTGCAGTCGGCATTACCGAAGACAAAGCAAAGGAACAGGGAATTGCCTACAAAAAGGGAGTATTTCCTCTGGCAGGCAACGGAAAGTCCATGATTGACGAAGGTGAAAGCGGCTTCATCAAAATTCTGGCCGGAGCCAAGTACGGCGAAATTCTCGGCGTGCACATGGTCGGCCCGCGCGTGACGGAAATGATCGGCGAAGCGACGCTGGCCATGCGTTTGGAAGCGACCGTGGACGAGCTGGTCACAACGATTCACGCCCACCCGACGGTGGCTGAGTCAATCGGCGAAGCGGCGCTGGCGGTTGACGGACTGGCGATTCATTGGCCGCCGGCTGCGAAAAAATAGTGAAACCTTCGTTGCTCTGTTTACAAGCGGGCCTCGTTTCGTATGCGGAGGGGCTGTCCCTTCAAAAACAGGTCCGCGAAATGGTTGAAGCCGGGAAATACGACGGAGTGCTGCTTTTGCTGGAGCATCTGCCGGTAATTACGGTAGGGCGCAGTGGCGGCAGGGAAAATTTGCGGGCGACTGCCAACGAATTAAAAGACAGCGGCATAGAATTTTTCGAAAGCGACCGGGGTGGGAATATTACTTGCCATAACCCTGGGCAGTTAGTGGGATATCCAATCTTGAACCTTGTTAAATGGCATCAAGACGTGCATTGGTATGTTGACCAAATAGAAGAGGTCATTATTCAATTTTTGGCAGAGTATGGGATTATGGCCGGCCGAAAAGCAAAATATACCGGCGTCTGGGTTGGAAACCGTAAAATAGCGGCGATTGGAGTCAGTGTTCGTCACTGGATTACGGGTCATGGATTTGCATTAAATGTTCGGAATGACTTGGCGCTATTTCGCAAAATCGTGCCGTGTGGCATTGAAGAATTTGACGTGACGAATCTGCAACAACACGGGGTGGAAGTTACCCTGCCGGAAGTGGCGGTATGTTTGGCCAACAAATTCCGTGAAGTTTTCGACGCGGGGGTTTCGACAGAACCGAGGGAGGGGCGGCATGGAGAAGAATAAGAGTTTTGTTTCGGTGGAGGCGCATAAAGGACGCACCATCGCCGCACGGCTGCTGCCGGGAACAGACTTGGTTAGCGGAATAGAAGAGGTTTGCCGGGCGCATCACATTCAGTATGGATATTTTGCCAGTGTCATCGGCAGCCTGCAACAAGCTGCATATGTGATTGCTATTCCAGAACCGTCGGCCCCGCTGGGGTTCAAGTACTGCGAGCGGATTATTGAAAAAGGCCCGATTGAATTTATTTGCGGGCAGGGCGTAATTTGTCAGTCGGAAAAAAATGAATTGCTGATTCATTTGCATGCACATGGAGTCACGCCTGACGGCAAAAATTTCGCCGGGCACTTCTCTGCGGGAGGAAATCCGGTTTTGGCGACCATCGACTTGGTGATTGTAGAGGTGGGTGGCGCAAAATTGATGCGCAGGTATGATCCGCAGGTGGGACTGGTCATGTTTAGTCCTGAGCTGTGAGACGCAGCTGCTTATAAAAAGAAAAGGTGTGAAGCAAGAAAATGAAATCGGATATGGCAGAACGTGCGCCATGGTTGATCCGTAGAATTCCTGCGGGCGGCAAAGTTGAAAAAGTGCAGGGATTGGTGGAGGGATTGCAGCTTCATACCGTTTGTCAAAGTGCATCGTGCCCGAATCAGGGCGAATGTTTTCACTCGGGAACGGCGACTTTTTTGATTTTGGGGGGGGTCTGCACGAGGGGTTGCCGATTTTGCGCAGTTCCCAAAGGAAAAACAGATTCGGTTGATCCGGCTGAACCGGTCAATTTAGCTTCGGCCGTAAAAGCGCTGGGACTAAAACATGCCGTAATTACTTCGGTTACCCGAGATGATCTGGCAGATGGAGGGGCCGAGCAGTTTGCAAGCTGTATTCGGGAGATTCGAGCGGTCAGCCATGGAACAACGGTTGAGGTTTTGACCCCGGACTTTGCCGGAAATAAAGAGGCGCTTCAAGTGGTTCTGAGGGAAAATCCCGATGTATTCAACCACAATGTGGAAACCGTTCCACGGCTATATTCCTCTGTTCGACCGCAAGCCAATTATCAACAATCGCTGGAAGTTTTAAAACAAGCGGCGGTGGCGGGAATTGGAAAGGTAAAAAGCGGGCTGATGGTGGGGCTGGGGGAAACAGAAGCAGAAATATGTGAAGTTTTCCAAGATTTGCTGGAGGTCGGTGTTAATTGTCTGACGATTGGACAGTATCTTCGTCCGTCGCAAGAACATCTTCCGGTAGTGGACTTTGTTCATCCGGACCAGTTTAAAAAATTGGCTGACGAGGCATATCGCAGAGGCTTTATTCATGTTGCATCGGGGCCATTGGTGCGAAGCTCTTACCATGCGGGAGATGTTTTCAGCAAATGATCCGTTAGGGCGGTAATTTGCCGACCCCGTTGACAGAGGCAAAAGTCAAGGTTAGAATAAGGATAAAGTTTCATATTCGCAGGAATATCCTGAGAATAGAGGAGCGGGCAACAAAAGTACCGTCAGCGAGAATGGCATCGCGGACCTGACGGAAAAGGGTTGGCCGCCGAAGGGTGGAGAACAGCCAAAACTCCATTCTGGGCGTACATCGAATAGGTGTGCGACTGTCACCTTTTTTGGTGAAGCGCTATCTCATCCAGCGGCAGAAAAACGCCAAAAGTGTTTTTCCCAAGCCGTGCACCGGGAGATAGACTCGCCGGTGTTTTGTTTTTTTGCCACAAAAGCTAAAAGGATGAAGGAGGAATTGTTGTGTCCAAGAACCTGCGAGTGTTGTCTTTATTTCTTGCCGTTGTTTTCCTTGTGGCCGCTACCGGGTGTGGCGGGGGCGGAGCTCCGGCGGCAGACAAAAAAGCTAAAATTACAATTGCCATGGTTAACCCTCTTTCGGGTGATGCCGCGACATATGGCGTCAGCCATAAAAATGGCCTGGAACTCGCGTTGGCCGAAATCAACAAGGCTGGCGGCGTGAAAGGCCAGCAAATCGAATTGTTAACGCATGATGATTCGGGAGACCCGAAACAGGCAGCAGCAGGGGCTCAGAAATTTGCAGATATGAAGAGCGTCGTAGCCGTTGTGGGGTCCTGTCTCAGTTCCAACACTCTGGCAATGGTGCCGATCACCGACAAAGCAAAACTTCCCCACTCGGTCATTTCGTCCAGTTCCGCCAAACTTTCCGGTATGAGCAAATTTTTTTTCCGGATGGCGGTGCAGGACGATAAAGTCGGCGGGTTGATGGTCGATTTGTCGCAGGAAAAATTCAAGCCTAAAAAAATGGCGCTGCTATATCTGAATAACGATTACGGTAAGGGCCTATTGCTTTCGATTGAACCGCAAATTAAAAAATACGGGATTACG
>CAZSRN010000222.1:0-4073 GCA_964609115.1 uncultured Veillonellaceae bacterium
TGACTGTCCACCGGCGTCGCGATGGCAACGAGATCAACCTTGGGGTCATTTAAAATTTCACGATAATCGGTAGTCGTCTGCACATCATGAAAGGTTTGCTTGAGAAACTCAAGTCGGGGCGCACTGATATCGCACATCCACTTGAGTTTGGTTTCAATATTGGAAAAGAAAACATTGAGCAGATTGGGACCCCAACCGCCACAGCCGATTACGGCCGCCTGTACTTTTTTCATGCTGATCCCGCCTTATGAAAAAATATTATTTGACGCAAAACTCGCGAATGGCGTCGGTAACCTGATCAATTTGTTCCTCTGTCATTTCCGGGAACATGGGAATTGTCAGGCAACGTTTGGCAACGGTTTCGCTAACCGGCAGATCGCCGACTTTGTAGCCAAGATGCGCATAAGCTTTCTGCAGATGAACCGGCAGTGGGTAATGCAAAGCGCTTTCCACGCCTCTTGAGGCCAAATGTTTTTGCAGTTCGTCCCGTCTCGGATGCTGCAGCACAAACAGATACCAGTTGGTCGTGCACCATTGCTTGATTTCAGGCAACACGAGCCCCGGCAATCCAGCAAGGGAAAGTTTGTAGTTTTTTGCCACCTGATGCCGCTGCTGGGTCCACGCCGGCAAATGACGCAGCTTCACTCCGAGAACAGCTCCCTGAAGGCCATCCATGCGATAATTGAAGCCCAATTCATCATAATAATACCGTTCGCCCTGCGAATGGTTGCGCAAGCGCCGCAGATGGTCGGCTATCGCCGAATCGTTGGTACAGATGCCGCCCGCTTCGCCAAATGCGCCGAGATTTTTCCCCGGATAAAAGCTGAAACAGGAGATTAACCCCAACGTCCCTGCATTTTTTCCCTTGTAGGTCGAACCATGGGCCTGTGCGGCATCTTCCACCAATACAAGATTATGCCGCTTGCAGATATCCATGATCTCGTCCATATCGCAGGTATGTCCGTAAAGATGAACCGGCAGCACCGCTTTGGTTTTCGGTGTAATTGCGGCTTCCAGCTTTTTGGGGTCCATGGTGTAAGTATGGGGATCGATGTCCACAAATACCGGTGTTGCGCCAACATAGGAAATAGCCCATGCCGTCGCAACAAACGTGTAGGAAACGGTAATGACCTCGTCGCCCGGTTTAACACCGGCAGCGATCAGAGCCAGATGCAATGCATCGGTTCCACTGCCGCAGCCGATACAGTATCTCGTACCGACATAGCGGGCAAAATCTTCTTCAAATTGGCTGACAGCCGGACCCAGGATATACGCGGCAGAAGAAAGTGTTTTTTCAATTTCTGGGGCTAGTTCATCCTTGATGTTTTGGTATTGCAGGGGTAAATCCTGCAGAGGTACTTTTTTCAATTTCATTCCTCCATTATCTCAAATAACCGCCGGTCGATTCGAGGCAGTCGCAGTATTCAGCAACCGCCGCCGCCAGCGGAGTGAACTCTTCGTCCCAGCCGACCGCCCGTAACCGGGTCGGGTCGGATTCGGTAAAGCTTTGGTATTTCCCTGTGAGAGCCGCAGGAAAAGGCACATATTCGATGCGCCCGTATCCCAGTCTGTCGATAAGCGCCTGCGCTACCGCATTAAAGGAATGGGCGGCGCCGGTTCCGCAGTTGAAGACACCGCTGATATCAGGGTGTTCCCAAAAGAACAGGTGCACTCTTACAACATCCTTCACATATATGAAGTCACGCAGTTGCTCCCCGTCTCCATATCCGGCCGTTCCGGCAAACAAACGGGCCACACCGTCTTTTTTCAATTGATTGTATAGTTGAAAAGCAATGGAAGCCATTCGTCCCTTGTGGTTTTCCTGCGGCCCGAATACGTTGAAATAACGTAAGCCGACCACTTGACTGCGAATCGGCGGTTTCAGGCGTCGCACATAATTGTCAAACAAATATTTGGAATACGCATATACGTTCAACGGGTGCTCACAGGCAGGGTCTTCGTGAAAGCCTTTGTCTCCGTTGCCGTAAACGGATGCGGAAGACGAATACTGAAATGGAATGCCGCCTGCCAGACAATGGTGCAGCAAAATTTTGCTGTATTCATAGTTGGTTTCCATCATATAGGAACCATCCGCTTCCATGGTATCGGAACAAGCCCCTATATGAAAAATGGCGTCAATGGCTCCCATGCCGGTCCCGCCCCGCTCAATGCGAGACAAAAACCGCGTCTTGTCCTGGTAGTCGACAAATTGCAATCCGCGCAAATTTTCCATTTTGGTACTGTCTTTCAGATGATCGACAATCAAAATATCTGCGATGCCTTTGTCATTAAGTTTTTTTACCAGATTGCTGCCGATAAAACCGGCGCCACCGGTCACTACAATCATTGTTCCCACTCCTCCGGATTCTGGATCTGCGATAAGGCCGCATCCAATTCCGCTGCGCTAATGGCGTATGTTCCGACTTTGGCGACCACCACGCCCGCCGCCAGATTGGACAAATGCGCGGCTGCCGCCGGTTTCAATCCCGCCGCCAGCGAAGCGCCCATCACTGCGGCTACAGTATCACCAGCGCCGGATACGTCAAATACTTCCCGCGCATAGGTTGGAATATGAACCGGCACGCCCTCCGTCATCAAACTCAGCCCTTTTTCAGAGCGAGTAACCATCAGCAGGCCAAAGCCGAATCGGTGACGGATTGCCGTACCCAGCGACACAATATTTTTATCCTCATTATGAACCGGCACATGGCTGACCTCGCTGAGTTCCTTTACGTTGGGGGTCACAAGAAACGCCCCTTTGTATTTCCGCCACTTGTCGCCCTTGGGATCAACCACCATGGGAACATTTCGCTCCTGGCAAGCTTGAATGATATTCCGGCATAATCCGGGAGAACAGACGCCTTTGCCATAATCGGACAAAATGACCGCGTCTATCCCTTTCTGCAGTTGCTGCTCAACATATCTCAACAATTTTGTTTCGATAGAACGGGAAATACGGCTTGCATCTTCAAAATCGAGCCGGATCATCTGCTGATGCCCGCCGATTACCCGAACTTTGGTCGTTGTATGCCGGGGCGTCTTTAGCAAGCCCGCATATTCAATTTTGAGCTTATTCAATTTTCGTTCGAGAATCCGCCGGTTTTCATCTTCGCCGCTAATGCCGGCCATTACTACACTACAGCCCAGCCGCGCCAAGTTGTGCGCCACGTTGGCCGCTCCCCCGAGCGTATTCTTCGTCTCTTTTACCTGCGCCACCGGTACCGGTCCTTCCGGCGAAATGCGCGTCACATCAGCAAAGTAATAGCGGTCCAGCATGACGTCTCCAATTACGAGAATCCGAGTGTCCGCAATTCGCTCCAGCCATGAATGCACTATGAAATGTCCTTCCCTTCCTTGTCTGTGTTGTTATCATTCTGTTGCATTTTTCGGATTACTTGAGTAGTAGACCGGCCTTCCAACATGGGAACCAGCACGGTTCGTCCTCCATAGGAAGCTACAATCCCAGATTCCGGCAATCGGTCCAGCGAATAATCGCCGCCCTTCACATAGATGTCCGGTTGCAACTGACGCACCAGTTCTTCTGCTGTATCTTCTTCAAAAACTACTACATGATCTACGGCCCGCAAACCTGCCAATACTTCCGCCCTGTCCACTGCTGAGTTTATCGGGCGGTCTGCGCCTTTGAGCTTGCGCACCGACGCATCACTGTTCAAGCCTACGACCAGAACGTCTCCGAGTTTTTTCGCCTCCGTCAGATATCGCACATGTCCTGCATGCAGTATATCAAAGCATCCATTGGTAAAAACGATACTTTTCCCATGCTTTTGCTCACTTCTTAACAGTGCCTGCAATTCCCGCCAATGAACCACAATCATGAAAATCTCCTTACCATCGGGCTATTGCCACAGTCCAAACCAATTCTTTTTTGATGGCCCTATATTGGATGTTTAGGTCCCAACAATGAAAATTATGTTTGATAAAGTAATAATTTTCATACACCCGGCTATTGGCCAAATCATAGCTGGTATAATACGAAAGCGTAGTTCGGTTATCCACCTTCCATGACAATCCGGCAATCCCTTCCTGTCCCACATTTACCCGATTGAATTCAA
>CAZSRN010000223.1:0-4069 GCA_964609115.1 uncultured Veillonellaceae bacterium
CAACTTTTTGGCTGCGTCGGGACTTTTATCTTTGCTGGCCCTTGTGGCCCGGTGACAGGAGGGTGTAATTTTGAACTTGTTGACGGTATTGCTGCTGTTTACCTCTTTTATGATTACCCGGGTATCCAGTTTGCGGCTGGGGATTCAGATTCTGCTGGTTCAGTCGGTGGCGGTAGCTGCCGCTTGCGTCTGGAGCGGGCTTGGCTCGCAGGCATTGCATACCTATATAGCAGCATTTTTGACGGTTGTAATCAAAGTTTGGATGATTCCCTATGCACTGTTCCGCGTGGTTGGACGGCTGCGTGATGAACAGGAAACCCATCCCATTCTGTCGCCCAATCAAACTTCTTTGGCAGCTGCCTTGGTTTTGGCAGTGACGTATGGGTTAATGGACCAGGCCTTGCCCGGTGTGAGCCGCGATATCCTGTCCGGCGCTTTGGCGCTGTTTTTGATCGGGTTATTGATTATGATTACCCGGCGGCAGGCTGTGTTGCAAATTATTGGTCTGATCATGATGGAAAATGGCTTGTATTTGCTTGGACTGTCCATGACTCAGGGGTTGCCGCTGATCATTGAATTTGGCGTATTCTTCGATGTTCTGGTGGCTGTGATCGTGCTGGGGATTTTGACCTGGCGGCTCAAGCTTTCATTTCAGACGACAGATACGACTGTACTTCGAAAATTAAAGGGATGAAGCAATGTTTGATTTTATAATGGGTGCTTTGGCACTACCGTTGCTAACAGGAATCGTTAGCTTGGGGATCAAAAATACAACTGTGGTTTCCTGGCTGAATGTTGGCAGTTCTGCTGCAACGGCAGGAACACTGTTTTGGATTGTCAGGCAAATTATTTTGCAGGGAGCGTTTCAGCAGGGAATTTTTATGCTGGATTCCTTGAGTGCAGTGTTTTTGCTGATTGTCGGGCTGCTTGGTTTTACCGCGTCGGTTTATTCTCTGCCCTATATGAAGCATGATCTACAGGCCGGTCATGTGGCCGCTAAAATGATTCCCCGTTATTATGCCCTGTTTCAGTTTTTTGTACTGACCATGATCTTTACACTGGTAGTGGAAAACCTCGGCCTGCTTTGGGTATCGATTGAGGCAACGACTCTGGTTTCTGCGTTGCTGGTCGCTTTTTACCTCAATCGTTCTTCACTGGAAGCAGCGTGGAAGTATGTAATGGTTTGCACCGTGGGAATTGCCATGGCGTTGTTGGGAATTATTTTGCTGTATTATGCGCAGGTACAGGCCGGCTTTGCCGACGTGCAGCCGCTCAGCTGGCTTGAGATGCGCAAGTGCGCAATGTACTTTAATCCTGCGTTTGTCAAACTGTCTCTTGTATTTACTATTATCGGTTACGGAACGAAAGCGGGGCTGGCTCCCATGCATACCTGGCTGCCGGATGCTCACAGCCAGGCGCCGACACCGGTAAGCGGTCTTTTGTCAGGCGCGTTGCTGAGTTGCGCCATGTATGCCATTGCCCGCAATATGGCGGTAATCAATTTACTGCCTGAAGTGGGAGATATGGCCGAAAAATTACTGACGGGATTTGGGCTGTTTTCGATTGGCGTTGCGGTGCCCTTTCTTTTGCTGCAACATGATATCAAGCGGTTGCTTGCTTATTCCAGCGTGGAAAATATGGGGCTCATTGCGCTGGGAATCGGTGCGGGAACGCCGCTTGGACTATATGGGGCGCTGCTTCACCTGATCAATCATGCGGTTGGAAAATCGGCGCTGTTCTATGTTGCCGGGGTCATCATCCAGAATTACCATACCAAACAAATTTTGCGGATCAGGGGTATAATTTCGGCGACGCCGATTTTGGGCGGCCTGTTTGCAATGATTGTGTTGGCAGTGGCGGGTATGCCTCCCTTTAGCCTTTTTCTCAGTAAGCTGGTCATTGTTCAGGCACTGTTTGCCGATGGATGGATGACGGGCTTGCTGACCTTGATATTGTTGGCAGGAGTTTTTGCCGGCATGATTTACTATATGTTGGGGATGACTTTTGGTTCTTCGATTGCCGGGCTGGAGAAAAAAGAAATATCTGCGGGAATGCTGCCCGCCATTTTAATTTCATTGACGATTCTGGCGATCAGCGGCGTATATTTGCCTGAATGGCTGGATTTACTGCTGCGTGCCGCTGCGGAGGTTGTGGTGGGAGGAGCGCGCTGATGATGAAGGTAAAAGAAGTCGCGGTTGCCGGACTGCGTGCGGCTGCCAATGCAATATCCAAGGGCGGAAAACTTCCGTTGCACGCCATGTTTGCCAACGATGAAAGGTCTATTAACGGGAATTTTTGCATCTATATCGTATTTTCCGGCGGAGCGCCGGGTGAATTTTCGCTGATCAAAGGCTGGATCGCAGAAGGACAGCCGCTTGAATTTCCGTCCCTAACACCCCTATTGCCGGCGGCAGCTTGGTATGAGCGGGAAATTTATGATTTGTTCGGACTGAAACCGATCGGCCACCCGGATTTACGCCCGTTGGTTTTACATGACAACTGGCCGCAGGGGTGCTATCCGATGCGCAAAGATTTTGCAAAAATACCCAAAGAGAAAGGGCAAAATCAGACAAACTATCGTCCGCATGTTCATGGAGAAGGACTTTTTGAAGTTCCGGTGGGACCCATTCATGCAGGAATTATCGAACCCGGTCATTTTCGATTCAGCCAGGCGGGTGAAAATGTGATTCATCTGGACCCCACGCTGTTTTTTACACATCGGGGGATTGAAAAGTCATTGGAAGGGTTGACGAGCGAGCAGGCTGTTTTTCGGGTGGAACGCACCTGCGGCGCTTGCAGCGCCTCGCATGCCTTGTCGTTTTCACAAGCGGTGGAATCCGCAACGGCGACATCCGTTCCGGAGCGCGCTTTATACCTGCGGGTTTTGACAGCAGAGTTGGAGCGTCTTTACAACCATATCGGCGATGTCGGCAACTTATGCGCCGGGGTTGGATTTGCGGTCGGAACCAGTCAGGGAGCCCGTCAAAAGGAACTGTTGATGCGTTTTAACGAAGAATTGACAGGGAATCGCTTTTTGCGCGGCATGATCGTGCCCGGAGGGGTCATGTTTGACTTGCCGGGTGATTTGAGCCGCCAGGCTTCCAGTTTGATTCATGCCTTGGAGCAAGACTTTGGCGAACTGGTGGAGATTCTGGCGGAAAGTGCTGCCATTCAGGATCGTTTTCGCCGGACCGGGATTTTGCCGCGACAGGCAGCCGCGGATCTGGGTGTTGTAGGTCCGGCAGCTCGTGCATCCGGTATGGATATTGACGTGCGGCGGGATCATCCGTATGCTGCGTATGAGCAACTTATATTTAAAATTCCGGTTCGCTCCCATGGCGATGTGGAAGACCGATTGTGGCTGAGAATAGCTGAAGTCAGGGAGTCTTGCAGTATTATCAAGCAAGTATTGACGGCGTTGGCGGAAAAGAAAGGCTCCATCCGGGGGGAACTGGAACCGGCTCCCGCGTGGGCAAGCGGCCTCGGCTGGAGTGAATCGGCGCGGGGCGCAAATTTCCATTGGATTTTATTTGATGCCAATCAGAAGATTTACCGCTATTTTATTCGTTCTGCGTCCTATCCCAATTGGCCGGCATTGGCGGTTGCGGTTCCGGGCAATATCATTCCTGACTTTCCGTTGATCAATAAGAGTTTTGAACTATGTTATGCATGTTTGGATCGGTGAGGGGATAAAAAGATGTTGAGGATACTGAAAAAAATCATGCAACAGGGGACGGTCACCGAGGATTATTTCATGTCGGCGATCCCGGCTCGCTTTCGTGGACAGCTGACAGTTGAAGACAAAAAGTGCCGCGATTGCATGAAATGCGTGGATATTTGTCCTACGGGAGCCATCGCGTTTCGGAAAAGCAAGTTGTGTATTGATGCGGATGCCTGTATCTTTTGCGGTCGCTGTGTCGATTTCTGCGCCAAGAGCTGTCTTCAGCATTCTTCAAACTATGAATGTGCGCATTTGAAGGGTCAACTACAGGATGAAACGGGTGAAGCCGTGGCGCAGAAGATCCGCTCGGTTTTAGGAAGATCGCTGGCTATACGTCATGTTGATGCG
>CAZSRN010000224.1:0-4054 GCA_964609115.1 uncultured Veillonellaceae bacterium
TTACTACGTCTGCATCTTCCATCTCCCGCACCGGAATGACCACTTGCCCATATTCCACTCCCCGTGCGGTTTCAACAATTACCGAGTCGTCCTTTTGAAGACCCAGTGCACCCGGATCAAAGTAATATATTTTGCCTGCTTTCTTAAACCGAACTCCCACGATGGTCTGCATTCACATTTCCTCCCCAATACAAATCCGCTGACCGAATCAGCAGTGACTCCAGCATCAGCCGGGAATTAGCGTTCCGTTGCAAGTGTCGTCGGGTATCCTCCGCAATCCGTATAGCGGATACAATTTCAGGTATCTTCCATCTTCCAGTCAATAATTGCAATTCTTCCCGCCGGTCCGCGTTGAAAACCTCCACTTCTCTACAACCGGTCACCCATAGTCCCACATCTCGCAAGAGTTGAATCCACTGCTTGATTATATCAAGAATTCGGCTGTTTTCCATTTCATCCATCCCGGCTACTGTCGGCCAAAGCCATTCCAAATCAGGCCGCTCAATATTTCGCAGAAACTCCATCGCCATATTTCTGTCGGAAGTTTCCTGTTCACCGTCAGTTAGCGGCAGCATCCCCTTCGTTACAGGCATAAACCGGATCATTGCAGCTCGAGACCGTAACGTAGAAAGAAGCGTGTGGGGAAATGCCGTAATCAGGATGAAAACAACTCCCGCCGGGGGCTCCTCCAGAATTTTAAGCAAACTGTTGGCTGCCGGAGCTTCCATGCAGTCCGCCGGTTCAATCATGCAAATTCTGTATTGACCCTTGACCGGAGCCAGTCCAGCCAATCGCTGAATCTCACGAACCTGTCCAATACGGATCTGCGTCCCTTCAGGCGTTATGGAAAAATAATCAGGATGCGCTTCCAGCAAAGGGACTTCCGTCTGCAAAACCTGAGCTGAAAAAACTTCCGCCACAATACGTTTCCCAATTCCCGACGGGCCGGCAAATAACAATGCGTGCGGTAACCGATCCATCTCCAGCATTCGTCGGAGCCGTGCAATAGCCTGCTGATGACCCGCAACGGCATCCCAGGTGACAGGGCGTTGTTTGTTGTTCATGTGTACAGATCCACCAACATTCCCCGGATGGAATCCATTTTTTCCAAAATCGCCAATTGGCTTTCCTGTCCTTTTTTGACGTCTTCCGTCAACGATTCCAATGTTTCATCGACTTTTTTCACCAAAGTGTAGGCTTTTTGCCGCCCCCTCCGGTCCCAGCCGGTGCCTGACTCTACATCGTACATCTGGCTAACCGCTTCAGTCATAAACTTTTTTACCAGCTCGCGGTATGATTTCAGTTCACTAAAGGTCGGAGTCTGTCCCAACCGTTTCCCCTGTTGCTGAATTTTGTT
Organism: uncultured Veillonellaceae bacterium; assembly: GCA_964609115.1. Taxonomy (GTDB): domain Bacteria; phylum Bacillota; class Negativicutes; order UBA1444; family UBA1444; genus UBA1444. The sequence goes on from CAZSRN010000224.1 coordinate 1,358, forward strand.
CAGCAACTCTTCCAGATGCTGCCGTACTTGCTGATCGGCTTCTTTTGACAAATCAACAGAAAAACCCCGCTGCGATGATTCGACTTTCTGCCGGGGTTCAGCATCGGATGTTACAGCCCGGGTTCGGTTGTTGTTCCGGTTGACGCGCAACGCCACACTACCAACCTCTTTTCTGCAAAAACTTCATGACACAGGCTACAACATCCGCTTGAACAGCTTCGACAGGTTGGTCTGCATTAATTGTCCGAATCCGTTCCGGCGCTTGAGCCGCCAATGCCAGGAACCCTTCTCTCACCCGCCGATGAAACTGAATTCCCTCGCTGTCCAGCCGATCTTTATTGCCACGTTTCGCCACGCGCAGGATTAAAGAATCTACATTTCCATCCAACAGCAACGTTAAATCAGGAACCAGGCTCTCCGTAGCAAATTGGTTCAGTTCAGCGAGCTCGGCCAATGGCAGGCCGCGGGCTACGCCTTGGTAGACCAAGGTCGAATCGGCATATCGGTCAGAAATTACAACAGCGCCATGCGACAATGCCGGTCGGATCAGCTCCGCCGTGTGTTGCGCCCTGGCTGCCATATATAGAAGAGCTTCCGCTCGCGCCGTCATCTCACAGTGCGCCGGATCAAGAATTAAAGCCCGAATCCGGTCAGCAATCGGCGTCCCTCCCGGTTCACGGGTTGACACCACCTCAAACCCCTTGTGTTCAAACCATTCTCGCAATAACTGCAGTTGTGTGGTTTTACCGGAACCGTCCGGTCCCTCCATTGTAATAAATATTCCCGCCAATTAAGCCACCACTTCCAAAGTATTCAACGTTGGATCTTCCGGTCCTAATATGGTGAATCCCTGCTGTTGCATGGTCCGGCAATATTCAATCGCCTCCGGCGTTATCTGTTCGCCCGGAAATAAAATTGGAATTCCCGGCGGATAGGTAGTGACCGTTTCGGCGCAGATGCGCCCTGCAGACTCAGAAAAAGTTACCCGTTCCTGCCGGCTGAAAACGGCTTCACGCGGTGAAAGAAGCAACGGAGCCTTGTTTTCGGGCAGGGGAACAACAAGATTTTTCATTTTCGTCTGCCCCGCGGAATATTCAGCTGACAAAACCGTCAATGCAGCAAGCAGTTGCTCCATAGTATCTTCAGTGTCTGCCAACGTGACCAAAAATAAAACATTGTTTACATCGGACAGTTCCGCTTGCACTTTGCCCACACGTCGCAGCCATATTTCCGCATCGTTGCCCCGGATGCCTAATCCATCAACACTTACAACCAGCTTGGTCGGATCAATCCCAAATACACCCGGAAGCCCCACACGGTCAGTCCCAAAACAGTACAAGCCGGAAATCCGGTTTATACGAGCCCTCGTTTGTTCAGCCAAATGGATCGCTTGATTGACAAGAGATGCACCGGCTTCTTGCATCTGCGCCACTGCCGATTCCAACGATGCCAATAAAATATAGTTGGGGCTGCTAGACTGGGTCAGTTGCAGCATCGCTTCCAATCGGGGAACCGCCACCCTGCCGCGCATGCAATGCAGCAAAGACGATTGTGACAAGGAGCCTAGAATCTTATGTGTACTCTGCACAACGAGATCCGCGCCCGCCGTAATTCCCTGAATCGGCAAAGCCGATGAAAAATGAAAGTGCGGTCCATGCGCTTCATCCACCAAAACCAACATCCCATGTTGATGTGCCAGGGAAGTGACTGCAACCATGTCCGCCACTACACCATAATAAGTGGGGTTGATCAGCAATATCGCTTTGGCGTCGGGATTCTGCCGAATCGCTGTTTCAACACTTTCGGTCGTAACATTCATTACAATTTGAAGCGCTTTGTCCACGACCGGTTGAACAAAAACCGGAATCGCACCCGATAAAATCAAGGCGCCCAACACAGACCGATGGATATTGCGCGGAACAATAATCTTTTCTCCCGGTCCGACTGTTGCAAGAATCATTGCATAGATCCCGCCCGTCGTGCCGTTGATCAAAAAATAGCTTTCATCTGCATGATAAAGAGCAGCTGCCAGTTTCTGCGACTCGCGAACAGGTCCCTGTTTATCAAACAGATCGCTCAATCCGGGAACTACCGTCAAATCCATTGTCAGCGCTGTCGTCCCCAAATATTGAAGCAGGCTTTCATGCGCCCCTTTTCCGGCTTTATGTCCCGGAGTATGAAAAGGCAACACATGTTCAGCCAAATATCCCTGCATAGCTGCCATCAGAGGCATTTGTGGAGCGCCCTGCGTCGGCAAAATCACAAGCCCCCTTACTGTTGTCTTTACATTTTATCACAGACGGAAACTTTTCCACAATAAAACAAGCACCCAACCGAATAAAACGGTTAGATGCCTAAAAGGATTGCACAATTTTCATCTTTAAATTTGTCTCGCTTTCTCGCAGCCGCTACATTGGAAATTGTGATGGTGGCCTTTTCGCGAAGCAATATTCACGAGATATCATTGACAACTTCCAATATGTCGCCCGGTTCTGTTTTAGTCATCTTCAAAGTTCCACAGGGCATTTCCACCACATATGCAGTGCCCCTGCAACTTGCCAGTCGCCCCGGCGCCAAAGAAAAAACAGTTTTCTTCACTTGGTCCGTCGCGTTGACAAATGCGACATCAATGGAATATTTCATGCCGAACATATGGATGTCATGGCACGGGCGAATAAGTAAGGCAGCTCCCGCCGG
>CAZSRN010000225.1:0-4001 GCA_964609115.1 uncultured Veillonellaceae bacterium
AACCTGCTCCACCGGCGCGCCGGTAATGATCATGCCGTCATATTTGCGGTGCTTGAGGGAACTGAACGTTTCATAGAATTTTACCAAATGTTCCTGCGAAGTATTTTTCGGTTCGTGGGTAGCCGTGTACATGAAGTCAAATTCCACTTGCAGCGGCGAGTTCCCCAAGAGGCGCAGCAGTTGGGTTTCCGTGGCGATTTTCGTCGGCATCAGATTCAGCAGCAAAATCCGCAGCGGCCGGATGTCTTGCGAATAGGCCCGGTCCTCGTCCATCGTAAAAATGTTTTCCTGCTCCAGCGTGAGTACCGCCGGTAAATTGTTGGGAATCTTAATCGGCATGCTATTCGCTCCTTTCGGTCCAATATCCAACGGGCTTTATTTGTTCAGCTTGACAAATAAAGCCCGTGTTTTTTGTATTAATAATTATTATACCTTGCAACCCGGTAAAGAATCAAGCAAGCCGGGGTTCAATAGAACGGGAAGCGGATGATGAAATGACGATTATTGGTCTTCGCCCTGCTCTACGGGGCAGGTCTGCTCCATGGCTGAAGGATTGGCGTTGCGGGCGGCCAGCCATATCGACAGCAAGAGGATAAACAAACCTCCGGCGATCAGAGGCATCGTCCAGAAATCTGCCGGAACGTATTCATAAAGGCCCCAAAGACCGAAGAAGATGAACAGAATGGCGGCGCCCCATTTCATGGCGCGTTCAGGGATTTTTTTGCCCAAAACGATGCCGAAGATGATTCCGAGTCCGTCAGCCACCATCATTCCTGCGGTCGTTCCCAGCCAGACAGGGAGAATGGTATTGAATTTTGCCGCCAAAGCGATGGTTGCAAGTTGAGTTTTATCCCCCATTTCGGCGATGAAAAAGGCAATGGCGACGGTCCAGAACGGACTGAATTTGTCTTTTTCCGCTTCGTCGCCCAGTTCGTCGCCACGGATGGTCCAGATGCCGAAGGCGATGAAGGAAATGGCGGCGCCGATTTGAATGTATGACAACGGGATAAATGCGGTCAAATAACTGCCGACCAGAACGGCGAACAGATGATTCAGCACGGTAGCGACAAATACCCCCCACATGACGGTTTGCCAGCGAAAACGGCAGGCAAAGGCCATGGCGAGAAGTTGGGTTTTGTCTCCCATTTCGGCAAGCACGACGAAGGCAAGAGCGGTCAAAAATGCGGTCATTAGGGATTCCTCCTTAAAATTTCTTGGGAAGTGCATGCGAGGCAAAAGAAAAAGCGAGACACTTCGACCCGACATTGATTGTCAGATCGAAGGTCTCGCTAATTGACTTTCGCCAACGGTTCGGCCAGGCATTGCTGCCAGTATGTTGACCGGACCTAAACAGCTACTCCCCTTCGGAGTTGATAAAAAGTATTCTACTCGATTTCATGAGTAGGTGTCAAGACCATTCCGAGAACAGCAATGGCTAAACTTACACCCAGTCCTGGGAACAAGGGGTTGCTGTTGCCGGGGAAGAACAAACCCCAGGACACGGAAACCATAATGCCGGCCGTCATGGCATAGATAGCGGCTTTGGGCTTGAGTTTTCCCGGACAAAAGACCGCCAGGGTCAGTGGAATGAAAATACTCGTTCCACGCAAGGACATCGAGAGAAAGTTCCAATCCAGCACCAGAGCGGTCATGTTTTGCAAAACAAACAGTGTTGCGCAGAAGGTTACCGCTACCACGCAGCAGCGATTGGTCCACAATTGTTTTTTGGAGCTGACGTCTCCAGGCAATACGTTAACGAGGTCCTTTGAAAGCATGGTGCCGATGCCGAGGGCAAGGCCCGCCACTGAACCAATGGAAGAAAGCAGTAAGGCTGCAATCGCCGCGCCGCCGATCCAAGGCGGTACAAAATTCAGCAGGTACATGGGCAAAGCGTGAATGGGCAAAATATCCGGATAATTAGCCCGCATGTAAAGCCCGATCATAATCGAAGGCAGACCGACGGGAATGGTTAAAGAGGCCGCAACTAAAGAACCGACAACGGCCGTTCGTGTATCGCGCGCGGCAAAAATTGCCTGTGCATAGGTTTGAGTCGAAATAATCCCCACAATCAGGGAAAATGCATTGCGGAGATCGGTCCAGACTCCCCGGCCAAACAGATCCAGCCATGGACCGGCGGAAAAAGACTGCTGGATTCCGGTGACGCCTCCAAGTTTGGCATAGGCGATCAGGCCGGCAATGATCAGTGTGGAATAAAGAAGCGCGATTTTAAAAATGCCGGCGGCCCCTGCTCCTTTTATACCACCGAAAAATACAAAAGCAACAACGATGAGAAGAGTGATCGCCGCCGCTATTTCCGCAGTGACGCCCAAAATGACCGAAAACAAACAAAATGTTGAAAGCAGGCTGGCTGCAATACTGAAAAAAATACCGGCGGATGAAACAAAACTGGTGAGTGGGCCGGAGGTTTGCCCATAATAAAAAACCAAAAATTGCGGAATGGTTTCCAGGCCGCTGTTGCGTAAGGGTTTGGCATAAAATGCCGCAAGAATGAGCAAGCCGATTCCTGAGCCCAACGTAAACCACCAGGCGGAAAGGCCGGTGCAGAACGCCAACTGTGCGGTGCCCATGGTTGCCGCGCCGCCCACAATGGTGCCGAGAATTGTGCCGGACACAACAGACGCGCCGGAAGAACGCCCGCCCAGACTAAAGTCTTCGGCGGATTTTATATTGCGTCCGGCATATAAACTGAGGCTCAGGGACAATAACAAGGTAAGGGACAGGCTGAACAGGTGTGTACTGGTGAATTCCATTTTTATCGCTTCCTCAAGATCGTTCAAAGTTCGGTGTATTGACTGAAATGCTGCAATCTATTACGATTATAACAATGTGGGATTCATACTCATAATACTTGATTTGTTTGATAGTTATACTTCACAGGTATAGTTGGGGGATCGCGGCAGATGGATGACAACGGAATCGAACTCTGCGAATTGGATGTGGGCGCCATTCGACGGTTTCTGACTATTGTCGAAGCCGGGAGCATCAACGCGGCCGCACAGCGTCTGCACATTGCACAGCCTCCGCTCAGTCGGCAGATGAGACAGTTGGAAGATCGGCTGGGGCTGAAACTTTTCGAACGGGGCAAGCGAACCGTCACACTGACCGAATCCGGGAAATTACTGCAGAATCGGGCAGGCCAAGTTTTGGGGCTGCTTGAGAATACTGTGAAAGAAATGCGGGAAATCGATACCGGAAATCAGGGAACCCTGTCGATCGGCACGGTTACTTCTTCCGGAGCTACTTTGTTGCCCAAAGTTGCGCAGGTTTTTCGCACCCGATATCCAGGCGTGCATTTTCAGTTATGGGAAGGGGAAACGGTTCGGATTCTTGAACTTTTGCATAACGGTTCCGTAGAAATCGGCATGGTTCGCTACCCTTTCGATTCTGAACTCTACGAGTCGATAAAATTGCCGAACGAGCCGCTGGTAGCGGCTATGAATCGAACCCGCCAAAACAGCTGGGATGGCAGGGGCGATTTTTTGCGATTGAAGGAACTGGTAGGCCAACCGTTACTGATTCACCGCAAATATGAGGCGATTTTGCTGAATCATTGTGAACGGGCGGGGTTCAAACCGGATATTGTTTGCATGAGCGATGACGTCATGTCGATTCTCTCCTGGGCGGACGCGGATATTGGAATTGCGATTGTTCCCAGAGCGGCGATCGGGCTGATTCCAAGCACCAACCTCGCCTATCAAACCCTTGTCGACCCTTGCATTGAAACGACGGCGGCGGTCATATGGCTGAAAACCCGGCATCTTACTGCTGCCGCCCGCAACTTTTTGGACTTGTTTACCCGGGTTTATCCGCCGAAGGCTCTATCGGCCGCCAAAACAGAATCCTCAACAAGTGACCATAAGGAATGAAAGGAAACTGAATGTCGGATATGGAGAAGGACCCGATTCCCGGCGAAAATAAAACAGAAAAATCGGGCCACCGTTTTTTGCAGGGTGCAATGATTTTGACGGTGGCCGGTATTG
>CAZSRN010000226.1:0-3929 GCA_964609115.1 uncultured Veillonellaceae bacterium
CAGCACTTTGCAGGAACGGCCCAGTTCCGTTTCCGCCCGGCGCACATGGGCGATCATCGCTGTCCAACCTTCCCGGTCATCATGAGCGCAGTTGATTCGTGCGACATTCATGCCGGTCATCAGCAATTCCCTGACTCGCGCATATTTTTCCGCGCATTCGGCCGATAGCGTAACCATAATCCGCACGTTGCGCGTTGGGGGGCGACTGCCGAAAATCTGCCTTGTCTGACGGGCCAGACTCCATTCTCCTTTATAAAACCGGTCCGGGCGCGGCGGTGGAATAACCGGTTCCCCCTGCCGATGCACAATGCAACTCAGCGCCGCGATTACCGCGTCAAGATTGGCGATGGCTCCCGCCTCGCTGCGCCCTAATGTTGAAAGCCCCAAAGGCTTCAAAGAGTGTTGCAGCCCCCGCAGATCGCGCCGCCGCAGCGCCAGATAAAACGCAAGATTCAATGCGCTCGGCACAAAAGAAAGCCGTGAAATGGACGGATACCAGCCGTGAAACTGTTCCAGTCCTTCTGCGTAAACCTGTTCCCGCAACTCCAACAACTGTTCCAAAATCCGGTCCGGATTGTCCATTCCCATGTCGGCTGCCTCCGATGCCCACTTTTCCTTATGTACATGATTCGGCGGCGCTTGTTCAGTTCCTGCCTCGCCGGCCACGCAGTTGTCAACGTGTAGTATAATGTAACAATAGGTTTACCTATAATCCATCCTCAGGGGAGACGACAAGAAATCATGATTACCAGCGTATTTTCCATCCTGATCAACTGGATTCTTTTATACAGTTTACTGACGTTCGGCCTCGTTCTCTACGGGAAACCGCTCCACGGCTGGCGGCCGGAAATTGCCGCCGCATTACTCGCAGGCATGAGTTTGGGCACTTTGTTGCTGCTCGGACTGACCCCGATGGCCGAATGGTTGCTGCGTCGCAGCTACGACTGCGACAAATGCACGCCCGAGGAATCCGCCTACCTCCAGCCCCTGTTCGCGGAGGTTTGCCTGCGCGCCGGACAGAACCCCTCCCAATACCGCCTGTATGTCTGTCCCAAAGACGAAGAGAACGCACTGGCCCTCGGAGCAAAATCCGTAGCCATTACCACCGGACTGCTGAAAACAACCACTCCGGCCGAATTGCAGGGTGTGCTGGCCCACGAGCTTGGACATCATCTGCTGCATCATACATTTTGGCTGACGCTCACCTGCGTTTCCGGCCAAGTCGGCAATTGGACTCTGCGCCTGTATAATGCCATTCTGATGGCATTTGGCCTCTTCCGGGCCGTCCCGCTGCTTGGATATGTCATTTGGGTTCTGCTTTGGGGCTTTCGACTTTTGTTCATCCTGTTCGACTGGTTCGTTCAGCTGCCGTTTTTTTTGGGTATGCTCTTTGGGGCCCGGCGCAATGAATACGCCGCCGACCGTTTTGCCGCCCAAATTGGCTGCGGCAGCGGACTCCGAAGTTTTCTGGAACGGGTGCTGATGCCGCAGGAGGCTAGGGAAGGCTTTTTTGAGCGCCTGAAAAGAACTCACCCGGCCTCGAGCAAGCGCGCCCGCCGGTTGGCGCATTTGGGCGCATAATAGGAGGGAAGGACAATGAGTTACTTTGATTTTAACAACCGAAAAATATATTATACTGAATTGGGCGCTGGGACTCCATTATTACTACTCCACGGAAATACCGCTTCCTCAAAGATGTTCGCCGAAATTGCGGAAAGGTATGCAAAACATTTTAAAGTCATCCTGATTGATTTTTTAGGACATGGAAAATCAGACAGGCTCAGTAAATTCCCCGACGACTTATGGTTTGATGAATCCGAACAGGTCATCGCTTTTTTACGAGAACAGCAATACCCCAGGGCAAATTTGATCGGCAGCAGCGGAGGCGCGTTGGTTGCCGTCAATGTTGCGCTGGAAGCGCCGGAGCTTGTCGGTAAAGTAATCGCCGATAGTTTTGAGGGCGAAAAACCCCTTAAAGAATTTACCGAGAATATTAATGCAGATAGAGAGGCCTCCAAACAGGATGAAAACGCCAGAATGTTTTACGCCTCCATGCATGGCGCTGATTGGGAACAAGTCGTCGACAACGATACAAGCGCCATTTTTCGCCACCAAAAGGAAATCGGCAGATTTTTTCATCAAGACCTGCGCTCTTTTAAACCCGCTATTCTCTTGACCGGTAGCCGCGAAGATGAATATATATCTTCGCTATCCCCCCATTATTTTGAAAAAGTATACGGAGAGCTGATTTCAAAAATCGGGCATGGCACGATTCATTTGTTTGATACGGGCGGACATCCTGCCATGCTTTCCAATCCAGACCGCTTTTATCAGTTGAGCATGGAGTTTTTGACCGCATAACGGCATTCCAAAAACTTTTGTCGTCAATCTGGCCGAAGCAGAAATGCTCCGGCCATCGTTCATTTTATTCTCATGTATTCATTTCTATTTGCACTCTTTCAACTGCCCCTCGTTCAGAGCTTCTATTGCCCTGACAGACCGATCGAGTCCAGATAGCTGTCCATATAGTTCATCCAGTCCGCCGGTCGGTTCATGACCATATGCCCGTTTTCCACATATCGGGTCAACACCAGCTTGCACTGACCCCCCGCTTTGACAAAGCTGTCTTTGACCGCATAGATATCCACAAATTTCAAAAACTGATCTCCACTCGAATACAGCCAGAGAGATGGAACCTTCGCCGTTTTGGCATACTGAGCGAAAGCGCTGTTTATACGGAGCTGATCCCTCACCTCTACCGGAAACCCCGCGAAATTTACGTAGCCGATGACTCCCTCCAGATTCTGACTCGCCGCCGCCATTGTGGAAAGGCCACCCACCGACAGCCCCCCCACAACGACCTTTGCCGGATCAACATAGGGCAGCTGCCGAATCGCCTTCACGGCCGCGGCAATCGATTTTGCGCCCTCCATTCCCAACTTGTACGGCGCCGATTGTGTCGCCCGGCCTTCGAAATCCGGGCCATTGGACGTCCCATATCCGCTCCGGGCCACATACACCACGACAAATCCTTTTTCCGCCAACGCAGTGCAGGTTTGCGATGCCGATTGACTTTCCTGTGGATTACGAGCCGGGCTATGCCCCCTGCGCCCATGTGTCAAAAGAATAGTCGGCAAAGGAGCGGTCACGTCCGCAGGACGATAAATCGTTGCTGCCAGTTCCACGTTTTGACCATCGATTGTTCCCGGCAACATCGCACTTTCCGTTTTGATCGGCAATACTTGCGTACCTGCCAGCGGCGACGCCGTGCATCCCACGCTCAAAGCCGCCACCAACAACGCCGCCAGCCAACCAATTCTAAACCTGTTCAGTCTCCTCATCATAAAACCCCGCTTTCCAATCTTCACTTTATCTCAAAGCACCGCCGTTAAAAGCTGCTTTTCTTTATTGAGTCCCGCACTTTTTTCCTATAATTTTAACACCATTTCCCATCTTTTGCTTCAGATTATAATAGAAAAATATCGTGGCAGGAATACGCTCCCGATGCAGGGAAAACTATAATCAGGTTATCGGCGGTTGCGTCGCAACGCTACAGAAAGAGGTGTCATCCTATGGAATGGGTTCTTTTTTTTATGGTCCTGCTTTTGACTCTGAGCTTCGCGTCTCGCGCCCATGCCTGCACAACTACAATTGTCGGCAAAGAGGCTTCGGCGGATGGTTCAGTCATGGTATCCCATTCCGATGACGGCATGGGAGATGCCCGCGTAATTTTTGTTCCCGCCATGAATCATCCTGCCGGCTCCCTGCGGGCGGTGTATTATTCACATGACGCACTGGATTTCAAACCTCAATGGGGCGGCGGCAACTGCCGCCGGATCGTGGCGAAGGACCGCGGCCCCGGCTACGATCACTCCGATGCGGCTCCCAGCGTGCCGCTCGGCTTCATTCCGCAGGTTCCCCATACATAT
>CAZSRN010000227.1:0-1554 GCA_964609115.1 uncultured Veillonellaceae bacterium
CTCCCATATACTCCTGAGAAAGTTCTTTCGGCGTCGTTGAAACCACAACGGGTTCGTGTTCCGGGTTCACAGCGCCAATAGCGGATTCCGGTTGCGATTCATCGGATTTGGGTTCTGCTTTAACTGCTGTTGCGACAGACTCGGAAGTAGTAGCCGCTTTAGGCGCCGTAGAGACTTGAACCGACACAATATCCTGTTGAATAAGCGGATCCAACCCGGCAGTTTGTGGCGATTCCTGCTGTGACTGCGCAGTGAAGGGAACGGGCTGTGCTTGCACTTTGCCTTTTGAACCGTTTGCAGACGGAGTCGCAAAATTTTGGGATTCTGTAGAGGGAGCCGATGTTGTTGAAGCAACTGTTGATTTTCCTGCCATGGATGTTTCCTGCAACGTATCATCCAGCGAAGTCTGTGAAACGGGAATTTCAACAGATTGGCTTACGTTGGGTGTCATCGCCGCCTCGGTTTTTGCCCCTTTGGCTTGTAGCTGTTCGGATTGTGGCGGTTCGACGGATTGCGCCGCAAGATTCGGCTGGATATCCTCATTTTTCATGGCCGTCATCGGATTCGTTCCTGCCTGAGCCATGGCGTTAGCAGCTTGAACTACGACCTGTTCGGTTATGGCGCCAGTCGGTCCCATTATGGTTTGCGCAGCGGATGCAATCAGGTTCTGTGTCTGCAATAAGTTTTCAGCAAGTTCAAGAGCACTCGCAGCAGCTGTAGTCGCAACCGCTTGCAAGGACGGATCCTGTGTTTGAACCGGTGCAGCAACCGTCTCCTGCTGAATCATGGGTGTCACACCAACAGGCAATGAATTTTGTGAAGCATCGTTATTTTCTTCGCCCGGCTTACCTTTTACCGACTTTGGAGCAGCTTTCTTCGGCAGTGTTTCGGTAATGGGTTCGGTTTTGTCCAACGCCGCTGATAATTTTTCCGAAAAATCACTGGCAGCCTGTGTCGGTCGTGAGGAAAATCCTTCAATAGTTCCGCTCGCAGCGCCCGCTATCGGCAACACGCCCGCTATTGGTAAACTGCCTGGAATGTCTTTGGGTAGTACTGTCATCTCCATATTTTCACCTCCTTTCACTGCGGTCCCTTGTGTTATTTTCGTTTTATCATAGTCTGCGTCAGACGGGCCGCCCGTTTGGGTTCGATCACAGCCAATATCTTGGCCGCTGCATCCTCTTCCATACGCGAAAGGATTAAAATTACTTGTTCATCTTCCAGGTTATTGAATACGGCAACCGCTTCCTCTGCTTTCATTGCGCCGTATAGTTTTGACAATTTGGCATACACCTTCATCGTTTCCGCGTTCATCGGAACAGTCGCCGGTTTTGTCGCTGCAGCTCCTGGAGTTCCTGCGGCAGGTTGCGCCGGCGCTGCTGATGCTATGGATGAAGGTCCCAATATTGTGGAAGAAGCCTGCGCCCCAGGAATAGTTGGGGGTGTTGCGCCCGGAACGGAAACCGGCGGTGCGGTCACTGCACCTTTCTTCTCTTCCAGATCTACCAATGGGAAATTGGTTTTGGGTGCTCCTGCGGTCTTTTCTTCTTCTGT
>CAZSRN010000227.1:1564-3914 GCA_964609115.1 uncultured Veillonellaceae bacterium
CCAAATTTTTGCTTTTTCAATATAGGGTTCCAACCCGGCAAGGTAGGTTTCGCCTTTTTGTATGACAGATTCGGCCTGCAGGAGGTATGGCTCAAGTTTTGCCTCCATGTCCGGTCCCAGTGGTATCAATCGATAAAAGAGAGCCATTCCGGCTGCTCCGCCAACCATTAGCAATAAAAAGAACCACAGCAAAAACCGGCGCCGAGAGGGCGGAGTTTCAGGTGGTGGAATTTTTACAGATTTTACAGAAGCCGGTACAGGTTTCGTTTTTTTAAATTCCATTTATGTGACGACTGCCTTTCTGCCAAACTTTTCTATGTGTTGCGGATATAACGCTGACCCGCCAAATCATCCAGGAATTTCTGTTCTTCCTGCAAAACTTCTTCCTGATATTGTTCCAGTTTTTTCTCACGCAAACTGTCAACAATTTTTCGTCTCCGGGATGCTTCTTCAAAAAGTCTCAGACAAATTTGCCTTTTGTCTGCTGCAGCTGCCACACGACCCGCCTGAATCTTTATCCCTTCTCTTGTTGTATCGATGTAATCTTGAAACATGCTCCTGTTTGAGCCCTTCCAATGTTTCCGTCAACTTGTTCTTGAGTTGTTGCAGTATCTCCTTTTCATGCAAAAAAACGCGAGTGGCCTTGGCAAATTCAGCCTGGGCCTGTTCCTCGCGAATTTTTCGAAAATCCAGCAATCGCTGCAATTTAAAGTGGAATTTTTGCATGGCAACCGATCCCTCAAATTATTATCCGACTAACTTTTTCATGCGAGCGACAGTGTCTTCAAAACTGATCCTCTCCATAACCCCTTGACGTAAAAAGTCCCGAATGCCTTGATTTCGTTCGATCGCCCGATCTATCTCCGGATTGCTGCCCGCCGCATAGGCTCCGATATTGATCAGATCTTCCGCTTCCTGATATGTTGCCTGCAGACTACGCAAGCGCTGGGCGGCCTTTGCATGTTCGGGATCGACTACTTCAGTCATTACACGGCTCAAGCTGGCCAAAATATCAATCGGCGGGTAGTGATTCTGGGTAGCCAGTCGTCTGGACAGCACCACATGTCCATCGACGATACTACGAACATTATCAGCGATGGGTTCATTCATATCATCCCCATCGACGAGCACTGCATAAAGTCCGGTAATAGAACCTTTTTCTCCTGTGCCGGAACGTTCGAGCAATTTGGGCATCATGGCAAAAACCGAAGGCGGATATCCACGAGTAGCCGGTGGTTCTCCAATGGTCAGGCCCACTTCTCGTTGAGCCATAGCTACGCGGGTTAGCGAATCCATCATCAGCATGACATCCAGTCCCAAATCCCTGAAATATTCAGCAACAGCTGTCGCCGTATTTGCGCCTTTAATTCGCAAAAGAGCCGGTTGATCAGAGGTAGAAACTACCACAACCGACTTCTTCAAACCTTCCTCACCCAAATCCCGTTCAATAAAATCCAACACTTCTCGGCCACGTTCACCAATGAGAGCGATAACATTGACATCGGCGCTGGTATTTCGGGCGATCATGCCCATCATCGTGCTTTTGCCGACTCCGCTGCCGGCCAAAATCGCCATACGTTGCCCTTTTCCCAGTGTCATCAGTCCATCGATAGCCCGAATGCCTACAGATACCGCTTCACAAATTCTTCGCCGGGATAATGGCGCCGGAGGTGCATTCTGAATGGCATATTCACATTCTCCAATCACGGGTCCCTTCCCGTCAATTGGATTGCCCAAGCCGTCAAGCACCCGACCCAGCAAATTTTTTCCGACCTTAACCTGCAGCAGGTTACGTGAAGATACGACTTCACTGCCCGGACCAATTCCCTGCATTTCACCCAACGGCATCAAAAGGACCCGATTTTCACGAAATCCCACCACTTCAGCCGGCAACAACGGGGCTTCAGTACGCGGATAAATATAGCAAAGTTCCCCCAGATTGACGCTGGGGCCATCGGCTTCAATCACCAACCCGATAATTTTGGTGATTTTCCCTTTCATAAGTACAGTTTCTGTAGCTTTTACCGCATTGATGTATTGCTCGGAACAAAAAGATTTCATGGCAACATTCCCCGCAATACGCGTTGGATAGATTCCAGCTGAGTTTCGACACCTGCCTCAACAGTACCAAAAGATGTCTCGATCAAACAGCCGCCCTTGTTCAGCACAGCGTCCGCCGTAATCGTCAATGATTGCTCGGCGCCCACAATCCCTTGCAGTTCTCGGCGCGCCTGCAACACCAGCTCATAGTCCTCAGCGCTGACATGAATATTGATTTGATTTTGATCCCGCACCCGTTCCAACGCGCTGCGAACCAAATTCAACACCACTTCCTGCCGCTCCGTTACTT
>CAZSRN010000228.1:0-527 GCA_964609115.1 uncultured Veillonellaceae bacterium
AAACAAAAGAGTCCGTGATGCATTCACGGACTCTTGGGGAATGAGCTTAAAAACTTCGCGCAGTTACTATGCCCAGCCAGGTTGCAATCAGGCCGGTGATGAGGTTGGCGGACAGATTGACGGCTGCCGACGGCCAAGCTCCTTCCTGCACGAATCGTAGCGTTTCGTAACTGAAAGACGAAAACGTCGTAAGGCCTCCGAGAAAGCCGCTGGCGATCAGCAATTTCCAATAGTTTGGCAACAGATATTTTTCTGTGGCGAGAATCATGAAGAACCCGATAATGTAGCAACCCACGACATTGACGAGCAATGTTCCATACGGAAAATCAGCGCCCCACCTGCCGGCGGCCCAAAGCGAGACAAGATAACGGGTTACTGAGCCAATGCCGCCACCCAGAGCGACGAAGAAGGCTCGAGCATCCTCGGCTGCCGCCAACTCCCTGTTGGCTGCCTCAAGCGCGATACGCGCCGCCTCGAGGTCGGCCAGGACGTCGGGAACCTCCACGAGATCCCGGGAGCGGTCGGCG
>CAZSRN010000228.1:537-3897 GCA_964609115.1 uncultured Veillonellaceae bacterium
GCCAATTCCGCCACCCAGGGCGACGAACAGGATGCCTTCCAAATGAGTATCTCCTTTGAAACCGTCTTGCGCTAATGTTTGGGCGGTTTTTTGCCGTATTTAATGACTTCTACGTCATCGATCGTTACCAAGCCTTCTTTGAGCATGGAATCAAGATAAGGAAGAAATTTTTCAATGTATTCCGCGCTATCGATGATTTCAATCAAAATGGGCAGATCGGCGGACAAATCGATTAGACTGGCGGAATGAATTCTGCTGTTGGCGCCGTAGCCCATACGGCCTTGAAACACGGAAGCCCCCGCCAGATCCAGTTCTTTTGCCTTGAGGACTAAAGCTTGATAGAGAGATTTGCCTTCCCAGGAATCCGCTTCGCCGATATAAATTCGAAGCCTTTTGGCGTGTGCGTGAATTTTCGGCATCTGCTTTCACCTCGTATTCTGTTTGTTTATATATATATTATTCTGCAAATGGAGAGGGAGTCCCTGTTTGAGCAGAAAATAATTTATCAAGGGATAACCCATTCTTTACAAGGCTTTAACCTGACATAACCTTGTGTTAACGAAAGCAATCGGTGATGGCGGTATAATAGGGGCGAAGAGGAAAGCGGAGGTGAGAGTTTGAATCCGATTGCGCATCTTCTGTTGGTCACTGCGTCGCCGTTACAACGATTTATTGACAAGCCGGCCATAACGCATGCTTTCTGCAATATTCAGGCTATCCAGATCATGTCCGGGGATACGGCGCTTCCTTATGCGGATTTTTTCAGCACATATCTTAAAGACATCAATAACGGCGGATATTGGGCTGACAGCCAGTGGAAGAATATCGACCACTATCTTCAGCCGGATACTGGACGGGGAATCTGGCCTTTCGGCAATGCCTTGGATACGTTTCAACAATATTTTTCTTGTGCAATTAAAGAGGCAAGACGGGAAAATCGCCGCAAGGCGGCTTTCTTTTTAGGCGCGGCGGCTCATCTGGTTCAAGATATGTGTGTACCGCATCACGCCAGGGGATGTATGTTCAACGGACATCAGGATTATGAGAGTTGGGCCATGAAAAATTGCCGACACTATGCCGTGGATAGTCTGGGTATTTATTTGCGGGGAACAAAAATTGCCGCACTGATTTTGGACAATGCGCGTGTTGCCGCGGAGCTTTTGGATTCGGTGGACACGGACAAAGCGGCTGTTGATTATGAAGGAGTGACTGAAATTACCTTGCCATTGGCGCAACGATCCACGGCAGGCCTGTTTGAGCACTTTCATCGGGTTGCATTCAAGCCGTTCGGATTTGTTGGGATGGCTACAACGACGCCAACTTCCGCCATTGTTGCCTGACCTCCCTTCCTCCAGACACAGTGGCTTTTATAAAAAACAAGCGGCCGGTGTTTCCGACCGCTTGTTTTTTATCTCATTGTTTCTTTAAGCTGTTATGCGGGCAGGTCTCTTGCCCATTGCATCTTTTCCAATATTACTCCGGCGATGCGAGTGGCGCCGTCCTCAACGAGCGCATTACGCAGGTTTTGTTCAGGCGCGCTTTGGGATGTTCCCAAGGAATCCAGCGCTTTAATCAGTGAAATCGCATCCGGCGCGAACAACCCATAACGATTCTTGGAGACATAATCAATGTTGCCGGTTTCCTGCAATCCCACCGCACCTGTTACCACCAGCGGACGGCATAGTGCGCGGGCTTCCATGATAGTTCCCGGACCTGCTTTCGTAGCGACGACATCGGCCGCAATCATCAAGCGTTCCATATTGTGGACGAATCCGTATATGTGAGTCAAAGGATGAGTTGCTTCACGATTTTTCAACGTATTGTACAGAGCTTTGTTGTTGCCGGTTACTACGAGTGTCTGCCATTCGGGACGTTGTGTTTCGATGGCTTCGACGAAGTCCAGGACTTTGCCGCCGCCGGCTCCGCCGCTTGTCAACAGCACCGTTTTCTTTTCAGGGTTGATCGCCAGTTTTTGTCGAATAAAACCTTGCGATTCCTGTAGGCCGAAAAATTTGGGGTGCACGGGAAATCCGGTATATATTAACTTATATTCAGGGATACCATGGTTTAGAAGTGCTTGATGCGCTTCCTGAGTCGGTACGAGATACAAGTCGGATTCATTAAAAGCCCAAGAAGCGTGAATCGTTGCCAGATCCGTTACTACCGTGATCAGGGGAAACTGCGCCCGCATTTCCCGACGGGCGGCGCACATTAAACGCAGAGCCAATGGGTGAGCAACAACGACTAAATCGGGCCGGTTTTCGCGAATGACTCGTTTGATGTTTTCGCGAGCTTTGGCATAGACCAATTTGGAAAGCAGATCAATTCGCTGAGGTTCGTTGGTGAAGCGAAAAAACAAATCGTGGAGCCAAATCTGGCGTGTAGAACAATACCCATAAATTTCCGGCGCACTTCGTACCAAAGGAACTTCGGTTTCCCGCAACAAATCGGTTACCGAGCACCGGGCTCTGTCTCCGTCGACTCTCCGGACCGCTTCAATCATAGCCTCGGCGGCGCTGCGATGGCCTCCGCCGGTGTCGGAGATAACGAATAATATGTTGCCGTATGCCACATTTATCCCTCCCGTAATTTTGCCTGATGGATTCTGATTCCATTGTGCCAGATACGAGATCAAATTGTGTTAAGTCCACTTTATGGATATGTTAAATTTATGGATGGAAATGTGGATGGAAAACAGAAAACACGTTTTTACATAGACATAACATGCTCTTAACACATTCGCGGCATCCGGTTGCGATAATAAAGACAACAAGGAATATTCATGCCGCCCTCTGCACAAAAGAGGGCGGCATGAATATTATAAAGACCTTGTATAGACGTCCGGACAGGAGAAAATGATGATTGACCGCAATGGTGATTTGCCGTATTACCGCCAACTGATCAATTACATTCAAGCCCAAATTGATGCCGGAGTGCTGAAAGAAGGAGAACAACTGCCCTCCGAAAATGCCTTGGCTGAATCCTGCCGCGTGAATCGGCATACGGTTCGGCAGGCGCTGTCGGAACTTTGCCGCATCGGGGTTTTATATCGTGCAAAAGGGTGCGGCACGTTTGTCGCCAAACCCTTGCTGGATTGTTTGGAATATAAGTTGTCCCAAAAGAATCGATTTACGGAAAATATTCGCCAAGCCGGAG
Organism: uncultured Veillonellaceae bacterium; assembly: GCA_964609115.1. GTDB lineage: Bacteria > Bacillota > Negativicutes > UBA1444 > UBA1444 > UBA1444. The sequence continues at coordinate 3,694 of CAZSRN010000228.1, forward strand.
GTATTCCGGGTAGCCAGGTTCTTCGGGCAATAGAAATGAAAGCGCCTGCCGAGGTGGCGCAAAAACTTTCCCTGGAGGCAACAGACAATGTTTATGTGCTGGAATTGCTGCGCACCGTGAACAGTCAGTCGTTTTTGGTCAGCACTAATTTTTTCCCGGTTCGGTATTTTCCTGATTTTTTGAGTAAGGTAACGGATTTTATAT
>CAZSRN010000229.1:0-2669 GCA_964609115.1 uncultured Veillonellaceae bacterium
GGACGACACCATGGTGGTGTTTACCACGGACCACGGCTATATGCTGGGCGAGCATGGCAATTCGGCGTTCCCGGCCTGGAGTCTGGTGAATATTGCCGGGATTCACAGCGATCAACTGGATGCTTATTTTCAGCCGTCTAAGCCGTTGGAACGTGATAAAGTCGGTGCGGAAGTGATTAACATTGCGTATGATGTTCTCAATTTCAAGGGCTGCACCAATTACGGCATTGCCATGGTAGCCTGCCGACTTGCCAGAGCCGTATTCTACGACGAAAATGCAGTTTTTCCCGTGTCGACAACGCTGGAAGGCGAATATGGGATAACAGATGTTTCCCTGAGTTTGCCTTGCATCATCAACGCAGGCGGCGTTAAAAGAAGACTGGAGGTTTCGCTGGCGGAAATCGAAGTGGCGAAACTAAAGCTATGTGCGGAGAATATCACCCGGGTGTTAAAATCGGTGGGCGTAAAGAAGTAGGGTAGAACGGCTGCCGAAGAAAATGGAGGAAGTCACCATGAATCGATCCAGTGAAATCATTGTACGGACGGAGAAACTTGGTGCGGCCAATTATCAGCCGCTGCCCATTGTAATCGCCAAAGCCGGGGGCGTCTGGGTCGAAGATCCGGAAGGAAATCGTTACATGGACATGCTGAGTTCTTATTCTGCGCTTAACCATGGACATTGCCATCCTCAAATCATCCAGGCGTTGAAGGAACAGGCCGACAAAGTAACCCTGACCTCGCGCGCGTTTCATAACGATCAGCTATGTCTCCTGCTTGAAAAACTGGCGACGCTCACGGGAAAATCCATGTTTTTACCAATGAATACAGGCGCGGAAGCGGTGGAGACAGCCGTAAAAGCCGCACGTCGCTGGGCCTGCGATTGCAAAAAAATTCCTGAAAATCAATCGGAAATCATTGTGTGTGAAGGAAATTTTCACGGACGTACCGTGACCATCACTTCGTTCTCTTCCAGCACAGAGTATAAACGTGGCTTTGGGCCATTCACGCCTGGTTTTACGATAATCCCGTATAATGACATTGCCGCATTGCGCCGGGCAATCACTCCCAATACGGCTGCCTTTCTGGTTGAACCCATGCAGGGAGAAGCAGGCGTGATTATTCCCTCGGAAGGGTTTTTGCAGCAAGCCTGGCAACTGTGTCAAGAAAACAATGTCTTGCTCATTGCCGATGAAATACAAACAGGTTTGGGCCGCACCGGAAAAATGTTTGCCTGTGACTGGGAAGCGGTCGTTCCAGATGTATATATTCTCGGTAAGGCCTTGGGCGGTGGCGTAATGCCGATTTCGATGGTTGCTGCCAACAAGAATATTCTGGGCGTGTTTGAACCCGGCTCGCACGGATCAACCTTTGGCGGCAACCCATTGGCTTGCGCTGTAGCGATTGCGGCTCTGGATGTATTGGAAGCCGAACGTCTCGCTCTTCGGTCGCAAGAAATGGGGGCTTATTTTCTGGCGAAGCTAAAGGCTTTGCAAAGCCCTCTCATTAAGGAAGTGCGCGGCAAAGGCCTGTTCATCGCCATCGAGCTGAACGTGTCCGCCCGCCCGTATTGCGAGCAACTCATGAAGCTCGGGCTCTTGTGCAAAGAAACCCACAAAACCAATATGCGCCTCACTCCGCCGCTTATTGTTTCGCAGGCTGATCTCGACTGGGCCTACGACAGGATACGCCAAGTACTCGAATAAGCGTAGGCGTTGCCTACGTATTGACTTCGCCGTTATATCCCGCTATGATTGAAAAAGCGGGATGCACCGCCGGACTTTGCTGAAGCAGGGTAAGAGAAACGTATGATGAGCCATGAAGGTTAATCGGTTTCACTATGAAGCCGTTTCCTTTGTGGCTTTTTTATTTTGCGAAAAAAGGAGGAGCAGTGTTATGTGGTTTTATCAAGAAGGGCAAGTTATTGACGCGAAAATTCAGCAGGAAATGATGGAAAAGCTGGTGGCGGAAATCAAGCAACGAATCAATCCGTCGCCAAAAAAAGTTTTGCTATTGCCGCCTGATATCACTCGTTACCATTGCGGCGCGGGAAAATTAACTAACATTCTGTATCATTTGTTGAAAGATCAGTGTCAAATTGATGTGATTCCGACCTTGGGCCAACATGTGCCGCATACGCCGGAAGAAAACCAATGGATGTTCGGCGACATTCCAGAAAAACTCATTCACAAGCATGACTGGAAAACGTCGTGCAAGGTGTTGGGAGAAATCGACAAGGAGTTTGTGAAGTTGGCATCCGACGGTCGGGCTGATTGGCCGATTCGGGTCAGGCGGCCATGGAGTTGCTCCGTGAAGGGGGATATGATCTGGTGATCAATCTTGGACAGGTAGTTCCTCATGAAGTCCTTGGGTTTTCCAACCATAATAAGAATTATTTCATCGGGCTAAGCGGGAAAAACATGATTCCTGCAGCGCATATGATGGCGGCATGTTATGGAATTGAAGACAATCTGGGGCAGATAATTAGTCCGCTGCGAGCTTGCTTCAATGTGGCGGAGCAAGAATATCTTTCGGGAGTACCGGACGTTTTCGTGCAGATTGTGCCCACCGTTGCCCCCTCCGGTGAAGTGCAGATCACGGGCTTGTATATCGGGGATGATGTCCAGACGTATGTGAATGCTGCCCGCTATGCCCGAAAAAATAATGTGCAT
>CAZSRN010000229.1:2679-3885 GCA_964609115.1 uncultured Veillonellaceae bacterium
CGCGCCCAAAAAACCGCCCACCTGCAAAAGCAAAAAACCGGTGAAGAAAGTGGTTTGCTTCTTGGACGAGCGGGAATACAAAAGTACGTGGGTTGCGAATAAGGCCGTTTACCGGACGCGAAAAGGAATCGCCGACGGAGGCGAATTGATCATCATTGCGCCGGGAGTGGAGCGCTTTGGCGAACAACCGGAAGTGGATCGGATGATTAGAAAATATGGCTATACAGGGACGCCGAAAGTATTGGCCGCTTATCAGCAGGATGAAGAACTGCGGGTGCTCGGGCATGCGGCGGCTCATTTGATTCATGGTTCGTCGGAAGGCCGGTTTACCATCACATATGCACCCGGTAAGCTGACAAAGGCCGAAGTGGAAAGCGTGGGATACAATTATCTCGATTTGGAAACCGCACTCAAATTGTATTTGCCGGAAAAATTGCATGAGAAGTTCAACACGGTAAACGGCGAAGAGATATTTTACATCAGTTCGCCTACTGTGGGGCTGTGGACGGCGAAAGCAAAGTATATCGCTTCCTTAAAGGAAAATCGCGATTTTGCTGAACGGATGATTCAGCGGGATGCGCACGAATCTCTATGGGTGCGGCTGAAAGAGTGGAATGAGGAAGATATCGCGACTTATGAGGCTTTATAAGCGCAAAGTTGACTTACGAAATAATAAAACGGATGGAGGAATGTAAAATGAATTTCAAAAAAAATAAACTTGCGATCGTAGGCGTGGGTCATGTAGGGTCGGCAGTATTAAATTGCGCGTTGTCGTTTAACTTGGCTGCGGATATCGCACTTATTGATATTGATGAAAAAAAGGCCATCGGCGAGGCGCTGGACGCCAGCCACGGCACGCCATTCGCCAATAGTCCCAGTGTACATATCCACGCGGGAGGGTTCGATGAATGCAAGGAGGCGGATGTGATCATCATCGCCGCAGGTCCCAGTGTACTACCGGGTGAAAACGTCGATCGACTGGTTCTCGCCGAACGCAATGTCAAAACGATACACGACGTGATGACTGCCATTGTAAAATATACCCAAGATGCCGTCATTATCATGATTACAAATCCGCTCGATATCACGGCGTATTGTGCCCAAAATTTGTTTGGCTATCCCAAACACAAAATTTTTGGCACAGGAACCACATTGGAAACGGCGAGACTCAGACGGATTCTAGGCGATAAATATATGGTGGACCCG
>CAZSRN010000230.1:0-3875 GCA_964609115.1 uncultured Veillonellaceae bacterium
TCGTAACTTCCCGGAGAACAAAATAAAAATTGATCATTCCCGCTAACGATAGCGTAGCAAACACCGGTTCTATATCGTCACGAAAATATCCGGCGCGTATCCCCTCCCGCAAAATCCCCGTCAGCAGTTGCGCCAGTCGGGCCGTATACTTACACACTACTTTTTCCCGGCAGGCTGTAGGGCTGGAAAGTTCACCCTGAATCAGTCTCGCCATCAGAGGTTGTTCCTGTGTATGGTTTTGATAAATCATTTCCGCCCATGCTCGCAGTTTATCCGGCGGACTTTTTGTTGAAGCAGCTATCGCTTCGACCTTTCCGACAAGTCGTTCGTATTGAGCCGTAACAACCGCTTCATACAATCCTTCTTTTCCACCAAAATGATAAGAGATTAATGCGCTGTTCACGCCGGACGCCTCGGCCAGTTGCCGGATGGATACCCCGGCAAAACCTTTTTCCGCAAACATTCTTGTACCCGCCGTCAGCAATTTTCTCCTTGCTTCTTGCGGTGTTTTATCCTCAGCCATGCTGCCACCTCATTCTTTTTCGAACACTCGCCCAGTCTTTTTAATTAATCGTTTGATTAATTATATCGTAAATTTATTCTTTGTCAACAAGAAAGGACCCGGCATACGCCGGGTCCTTTCTTGAATCGGTCCAATCAGGGTCCGATGAACTCCTGTACCAGGTATACTCCGCCACGTACATCAGATCGTACACCGATGCCAATTTCCGTAAATTTCGGATTCAAAACGTTCTCCCTGTGCAATGGACTATCCATCAACATTTTGTGAGCCGTTTCAATATCGGGACTCAATGCGATATTTTCCCCTGCATTGGGAAAGTCTATGCCAATTGCGGCCATACGGTCGAAGGGGTCTTTGCCGTCAGGATCGACATGAGCAAAAAACTTTCGCTTATTCATATCCATTGCATAGTCTGCCGCCAGCTTGGACAATGGAAGATTAACCTTCAAGGCTTCCAGCCCTTCCGCCTTACGAGCGGCATTGATCATAAGCACAGCCTTCTGCTCCAGTGAATTCAACGAGTACATTGTTGAAATCGGAGGTGAAATGACGGTCCGGGAAGGCGCGGCATGCACGACACCTGATAAACCATACAACAATAGCAATAATACTCCGCCCAGCACTCCACAACAAAAGGCTCTCTTATTTGCTCGGTCTCTACACTTCATCCGTGTCAGCCTCCTCCCGTATCATGTCATAGGCCCGACTCAAAGCCGCAAATTCTTCCATGGATAGTGTTTCTCCCCGGTGCCCTCCATCAATTCCGGTATCCCGTAGTATCGTCAATACTTCTTCTTTGTCAAATCCATTGCCTTGAAGCGAATTGGACAGTGTTTTCCGGCGTTGGCCAAAAGCTGCGCGTACAATCCGGAAAAACAACTTATCTGTAGGAACGTCTACAGGCGGCTGCTTTCTCAATTTGCACAAAATCACCGCGGAATCGACAGCCGGCGGCGGCATAAAAGCGATAGCCGGAACTTCAAATAGTTTGGCCGCTTCCGTATGATACTGCACAGCTACCGACAAAGCGCCATAATCTTTTGTACCCGGTTGCGCCACCATCCGATCAGCCACTTCTTTTTGCACCATGAATACCATTTTTTCCGCCGGAATATGTTCCTCTAAAATTTTCATTACAATGGGTGTGGTAATGTAATAAGGAAGGTTGCCCGCAATCTGGAACGGACCGGATCCCATGAGTTCCGCAAAATGCAAAGATAGTACGTCTCCTTGTACAATGTGAACATTTTCATAGGCCTTAAGCGTCGTTCCCATAATTTCGATGCACCGTCGGTCCAGTTCTACCGCCGTAACTTGAGCTCCTGTCATCGCCAAAAACTGCGTCAATGTCCCGATTCCCGGTCCGATTTCCAGCACCGGCATTCCCGGTTGTAATTCAAGCGCCGCAGCAATTTCCCGAACTACCTGCTCATCCACCAAAAAATGTTGTCCCAATTTTTTTTGTGTTCTGATGCCAAAACGGTTCAATATATGACGGGTTACATCCCTCTGGGCGATAATCGGTTCAGTCATGAGTCGCCTCCCATTGTTCCAGTGCTGATTCATATTCTCTGCGGCTGACTCCATATGTATTCAATCGATGCAAAAAAGTTTTGGCATTGGCCCAGCCAATCCCCAACTCAGCCCCCAGAAACGCCCGTTTCGCAGTCGCCGCTGCTCCACCGGCAATGCCTGCAGTTACTAGATCTGCCACCGTAAATTCCATCTCAACCTGAATCTCCGCTACCCGCACTTTTTTCAAGGCCTCGCGGATCTGTTCCGGATCCGCTTTTTCCACACCAATTCGTCCGTCTTCTCCAACGGCTTCCGCGCGGGGAATAAAAGCGTGCCCCGCTTGTGGAAAACGTTTGCGCAGAAATGTTCGAATCCGTTCCCCAGCGCTGTCGGGATCAGTTAAAATAATGATTCCGCGTCGTCTATACGCCGCTTCGATCTGGCTGACCAGCGCCGGTGTCAGAGAAAAGCCTCCTGTAATCAGACAGTCGGCCTCCACTGACCGGCGAATCGCCGCCACGTCACTTTTCCCTTCAACAACGATTACTTCCTGAATCATATTTCACATACTTTCTTTATCAAGTACAAAGATATTTTCTTCGTTCCTGCCAATCCATCTATCATCTTACCATGAAGCGCCGGGACAAGAAAAGCGGGACTTTCGTCCCGCCTCCTGCATTATAAGTTTTCTATTTATTCCGCCAGAATATACACTTCTACCGTACGGCGTCCGAACCGTATCGCTTCATTATAGTCTTCAACACAGACATCAATTCTGGCCCCCTTGATCGCACCGCCAGTATCGGCGGCCAAAGCCGGTCCGTACCCCATGACGTATACCCGTGTTCCAAGTGGAATCACCCGTGGGTCAACAGACACAACCCCTTGCCGCGCAGGAATGCCTGAAGCGGTCAGCCCTGACTGCCCATCATCAAACGGCGTATATGCAGTTGCTTCCATCACCAGCATCTTCTTGAAACGAATGGTTCCCCGGCTTGGATCGTTTGCCTCACGGGTACCGATCCTAAGTACTTCGGGTTTGGGTTCTTCAATGATTTTTTCGCTCACAATATCAAATCCGGCTTCCTGGCCGTTTTCATACATCTGTCGCACCATGGCCACTTTTTTACCAGGCACGCCGTGTTCCACCACTGCTTCCATGCCTTTCTCCATCATGGCATCTGGTTGACGGACAATTGGAAAAGGAACGGGCAATTCTTTCTCCACGACTTTGTCTGACAGAGTCAATAATCGAATCTCCATGTTTGGCGTTGGGCGGGTTGCTGCATCAGGAACCGTCTTATACGTTCGCGAACTGAAGCCCTGACTCTCCGCAACTTCTCCTACCGTCGGTTTTCCTGTCCAAACCACATTCGTTTTGTTTCCATCGGACAGTGTAACCTGTATGGCTCGAAATACCTCAATCACACTTGATTTTCCCGGTTCATTGGCTATCACTCTGAACTCGTCCCGGGGTCCCAACTTTACCCCAGCTTCCGATAATACCGCCTTGGGCTCCATCGCCATCGCGGTAACACTCATTGTTTTGCCATCCACATGGATAGCGACCTTAGAATTCGCCCATACGAAGCCACTGACTAATATTGCCGCCATAAGCAGCAATAAGGCAATGACCGCTTTAACTCTGCCGTTTAAGTAGTTCCGCCTGTTGTTTTGTTTACGTTTCACAGGAGTTCCCCCTTTCCGGACAAAGTGGATTATAGCACAGCAAAATTCTCCCTGTCAAATGTAAATCGTTCCATTTTATGGAATATCGAACAATCGCCGTACATTTGCGGTCGTTGCCGCAGCCAACTCTTCCAGTGAAAGATTGCGC
>CAZSRN010000231.1:0-3873 GCA_964609115.1 uncultured Veillonellaceae bacterium
TAAGATGGTAGGTGAAATGTCGGCCAGAATACCATGATGTAAAGAACGATTTTTATAAGAGTCGGAGACCAAGATGAAAGGAACATCATTTGTAGTATGTTGGGTAAAGGGAGCTTCGCTAACGGGATCAAGCATCATGTCGGCATTGCCATGATCTGCGGTGATGAGCATGATACCTTTTTGCTCCAATACAGTTGCGGCAATGCGACCCACACATTCATCCACGGTTTTCACTGCTTTCATTACGGCGGACATAATTCCGGTGTGACCGACCATGTCTCCGTTGGCAAAATTGCAGATAATCAAATCGTATTTTCGCGAATGAAGTGCTGCTAAAATCGCCTCAGTCAGCTTGGGTGCACTCATTTCGGGTTGCAGATCATAGGTGGCAACCTTTGGCGATGGAATCAGTTGCCGATCCTCAGCGCTACAGGGCGTTTCTTCGCCACCATTGAAAAAGTAAGTCACATGTGCATATTTTTCTGTTTCCGCGATGCGCAGCTGAGCCAAGCCGTTACGACTGAAGACTTCACCCAGCGTATCTGAAAGATATTGAGGAGGAAAGGCTACAGGGGTCGGAAAGGTTTCATCATACTGGGTCAGTGATGCGTAATAAATCGGGAAGTAGCCGTTGCGGCGCGGAAATTCTGCAAAATCGGGGGAAATAAACGCGCGTGTAAGTTGTCGGGCGCGGTCGGGACGAAAATTAAAGAAGATAATCCCGTCATTTTCCTGTATGCCGCAGAAGGGACAGGTATTGATTATTGTTGGTTGAACAAATTCATCCGTTTCGCCACGTGAATAAGCCTCGGTAACCGCATTGTGCGCGGAGGCGGCATGAAGCCCTTCCCGGTAAACCAACGCAGCATAAGCTGTTTCCGTACGTTCCCAACGCTTGTCACGGTCCATGGCATAGTAGCGGCCGATGATGGTTGCGATGCGCCCCGTGCCAATTTCCTTCATTTTCTTTTCCAATGCGTCTACGAAGTTATTGGCTGACGAAGGGGCGGTATCCCGTCCATCAAGAAAAGCATGCACATAAACGGAGGTGAGACCTTGACGATGCGCTAGTTCCAGCAAGGCTCCAACATGATCAAGATGACTGTGAACACCGCCGTCGGACAGTAATCCCATCAAGTGCAAAGATCGGCCGGACGCTTTGACTTGGCTCATGAGTTCAAGCAGAATCGGATTGGTATAAAAATCTCCATCTTGAATCGCTTTTGAAATACGGGTTAACTCTTGATATACAATGCGCCCCGAACCAATATTCAAATGCCCGACTTCTGAGTTGCCCATCTGTCCGTCGGGCAAGCCGACAGCTTCGCCGGAACACGTCAAGGCCGTGGAAGGGTAAGCTTCCGCCAAACGGGAAATATTGGGGGCGCCGGCTTGTACAATGGCATTGGATGGATCATCGGAACGACCGATTCCCCATCCATCCAGTATCGCGAGCAAAATCGGCGATTTTAATTGCGCCAAAATAGATGTCTCCTCTTGTATATTGTCGGTTATTGGGCAACCGCAAAGTTGACGATACGGGCAAAGTCCGCAGCCTTCAGGCTGGCGCCGCCAACCAGGGCTCCGTCAATATCGGACGTTGCCATCAGTTCATCCACATTATCCGGTTTTACGCTGCCGCCATATTGAATACGCATGGCATCGGCAACGGGAGTACCAAACATGCCGGTCAGTGTTAGTCGAATAAAGGAGCAAACCGCATTGGCATCTTCCGTTGAGGCAGTTCGTCCAGTGCCGATCGCCCAGATCGGCTCATAGGCGATAATGACTGATCTGGCTTCTTCAGAAGTCAAACTGGTCAAGCCCAGTTTGACTTGACGACCAACTATGGTTGAAGTAATGCCTGCTTCCCGTTCGGAGAGAGATTCACCAACGCAAACAATCGGAATCAGACCGGCACTTAACGCTGCTTTAAGCTTGCGACCGACATTTTCATCGGTTTCGGCAAAAAACTGACGACGCTCCGAATGACCGATAATCACATACTCACAACCGACATCCTTGAGCATAGGGGCGGAAATTTCACCGGTAAAAGCACCCTGAGGCTCCCAATTCAGATTTTGTGCACCCAATTTTATGTTTGTTCCAGCGATAATCGGCTTCACGGCAGCCAAAGAAGTAAATGGGGTGCATACCACGATTTCGCGTCCGGAAGCATTGGCCACCAATGATTTGAGTTCCTGAACCAGAGCGATTGCTTCTCCGGTGGTTTTATGCATTTTCCAATTGCCAGCAATCACGGGCGTTCTTTTGTTGTTCATGGAATTCGTCACTTCCTGTTCTTATTTGTCCGATAGGGCGGCTACGCCCGGCAAAACCTTACCTTCGAGAAATTCCAGAGATGCGCCGCCGCCGGTAGAAATATGCGTTATAGAGTTTGCCAAACCGACTTTTTCCAAAGCAGCAACTGAATCGCCGCCGCCAACAATACTGATGGCTGACGAATTGGCCACTGCACGGGCTACGGCTTCTGTTCCCTTGGCAAATGCATCGATTTCAAATACTCCCATCGGTCCATTCCAGACGATGGTTTTGGCCCCGGCCAATGCACTGGCGAAAGCGACGCGGGTGGCTGGACCAATGTCCAACGCCATTTCTTCTGGGCCGATTGCATCGACAGCTGTAACGTGCCATGCGGCATCAGCAGAAAACTTGTCGGCTACAACCACGTCGGACGGTAACAACAACTTGACGCCGCTGTTTTTTGCCTGTGCAATCAAATTTTTGGCTAAATTGACTTTATCCGGTTCTATCAAGGATTTTCCTATGGCATACCCTTGCGCGGCAAAGAAGGTATTGGCCATGCCGCCGCCAATCAACAGTACATTGACTTTGGCAAGCAGATTGGCTATTACCCCAATTTTGTCCGATACTTTTGCACCGCCAATAATCGCGGCGTAGGGGCGCTCAGGATCTGAAACGGCACGTCCCAGAAAATCAAGTTCTTTTTCCATTAAAAAACCGGCGACTGTCGGCAAAAACTTGGTGATTCCTTCCACTGATGCATGTGCCCGGTGGGAAACTCCAAAAGCATCATTGACGGCAATGTCAGCCAAATTGGCCAAGCTTTGGGCAAAAACCGGATCGTTTTTTTCTTCTTCCGCATGAAAACGAAGGTTTTCAAGCAGCAACACCTCGCCGGACTTCAAGGCCTTCGCTGCAGATTCGGCAACTGGACCGATGCAATCAGCAGCAAAATTGACGGTTCGACCTAGCAGAGAAGCAAGATGGGCGGCAACAGGCGCAAGGGAAAACTCGGGCGCCGGACCTCCTTTCGGTCGGCCCAAATGAGCCGCCAGCACGAGGGAAGCGCCTTGATCCAGTAAGTACTTCAGTGTTGGCAATGTAGCGCGAATGCGAGTATCGTCCGTAATTTTTCCGGCTTTATCCATGGGTACATTATAGTCAACGCGTATAAAAACGCGCTTACCCTTGAAGCTGACATCCCGGATCGTTTTTTTGTTCACGACGGATTCCTCCTACAGCCCCTTCTTGCCGATAAAGGCGATGAGATCAATAACTCGGTTGGAATAACCCCATTCGTTGTCGTACCAGCCAATAACTTTCAACTGCGTTCCATCCACGACCATGGTGGACAAAGCGTCGACGATACAGGAATGAGCGTTGCCGTTGAAATCTTTTGATACCAGCGGTTCGTTGCAATACTCGAGAATTCCTTTCAGAGGACCCATTGCTGCAGCTTTTAATGCGGCATTGACTTCTTCTGCGGTAGCGGGTTTCTCCAATTCGGCTACGAGATCGGTGATCGAAACGTTGGGAGTCGGGACACGTAATGCAAAGCCGTTCAGCTTGCCTTTTAATTCCGGCAGAACCAGTGCTACGGCTTTGGCA
>CAZSRN010000232.1:0-3873 GCA_964609115.1 uncultured Veillonellaceae bacterium
AGTCTGTCCGGCGGCCTGCTTCTGGGGAGTAGCAGTGAAAAAGCGTTTCTGCGGCAGCAGTCTGTGAAGAATGCCGTGTGTTGCAATATTGCCCTGCCGGTTTATGACGAGGTGATTTTTACAGGGCGGCCTTTAATGGGACTGCGGGGAGCCACCCGGATGCTGGAACGTCTGTGGAATAATTTTGCGGCGGAAAGGCAGAGGGAGTTTTAGACTCGGAAATTTTGAGTACAGGAAAAATATGTGTGAAATAGGGGAGGAAAAAACATGAAACTATCCCGGAAAATGAAGAAAAAGAAAGCCGCTTTGTGTGCGTTGCTTGGAAGCGCAATGATGCTTTGTCCAATGGGGTTATCTCATGCGGAAGAACAGGCGAACGAGTACAGCTTTGATCCGGTATTGATAACTGCTATGCGGCGCGAATCAAAAGATTTAAAAACAGCGGCGGCTGTGCAGGTTGTGACTGAGGAGCAGATCAAAGAAACTGGCGCGGCCAATATGCTTGATGTATTGCAGTTTTCTACGGGTGTCACTGCTGACGGTTACGGTGCTCGTGGTGGATATTGGAGTGGGATGACTGCTGGAGTCTCCATCCGGGGAATGGGGAAAAATTTAAGCGCATTAGTTTTATTAAATGGGGTACCTCTTAGCCTGAACGGAAAGTATGGACTGGAAAATATTCCGTCCGATAGTGTGGAACGGGTGGAAATTGTCAAAGGCGCGGCATCGACATTGTATGGAAGTTCTGCGATGGGCGGAGTTATAAATATTATTACTAAGCAAAAAATGAAAAATAGTGCGTCTGTTGAAGTGGGCAGCTTTGGAACTAATCGTGAAACTTTGTCGCTGCAGGCAGGGAAAATTTCTTTGTTTGCCAGTATGGAGGGCAGGGGTAATGTTGGGTCTACGCAAGCTTCGACAGATACCGGCTATCATTTGACATTTCCCGGCGATAAGCGAAAGACACTTAATTTTACATGGGCAATCAATGACGCAATCACTTGGATGCATAATTATAGCGACGATGAATTTGACATGAGGCAAGTTTATGATTCAAATGGAGCGCTAAGGACAAATTACTGGGAATATGATGTGAGAAACACTTCTACGTTACAGATTCGTGGCGGATCATGGGTACATAAGATTTACTATAATGGATTGGATCGCCATAGCTTGGCAACGGTTGGTAGCAATACTCATTTTAAGTTGTATAATCAAACCTATGGCATAGATAGTCAAGCAACTTGGGGAACCAGTTTTGGTAAATATGCCGCTGGTTTTTCCTGGCAAAAAGACACCTATTTAATGAATGATTTGGCTGCGAATTCAACTACGAACAATATCCCTCTTAAGCAACGCGATCTTTTGTCAGTGTTTGGACAAATTGATCATCCGTTATCAAAGAAAACGAATGTTATTTTTGGTGGGCGCGCAGATTTTATTTTACAACAGAGCGGATTAAATAATTACACGGAATTTAGTCCCCAGTTACAAATTTTGCATGCCCTAAACAACGAACAATCCTTATATATTAATGCCGGACGATCTTTTCGGGCACCCAATTGGAGTTCGATATATTTAGCGAATGACAATTTTGTCGGCAATCCGGACTTAGCTCCAGACGTTGGCTATACGTATGAACTGGGGTGGAAGAAGATTGGTAAAGCGGATTCTTTAAAAGTTGCATTATATAAACTGAACTTTGACAATTTGCATAAATGGGTCAAAATTAAGGTCGGAAAAAAAACTAATTATCAAGCTCAAAATGCAGAGTTCCGAAATTTGGGCCTGGAGATTGAATATGCACGTTCACTGAAAAATGGTTGGGGATATAAATTGGGAGCAAATTTTGGTAACCCGGAGTCAAAAGAACAGAACGAAGATTGGTTGCAGTCCGAGGCAAAAATGCAGCTGACCAGTGGAATCACTTATTCGAAAGGAAAATGGTCGGGAAGTGTGGCTGCTACCTATATTGCAAACAGACAGTTGGACAATGATGCGGAAATAGCATTGCCGCCATCGCTGGCCGCAAACCTAATGCTAAACTACGATGTCGAAAAAAATACTCATATAACGTTACGCGTAGAAAATCTGTTTGACAGAACTGATATTGTAAATGGCTCCTACTATACAACACCGGGGCGAGCCTTCTATCTGAAACTGACTCGCGATTTCTAACAGGATGATTTGGAGATTATGCCGTTTTTGAAAGGTATCCAATGAAAAAGAAGATTTTTACACTGGCTTTATTTTCAATTTTTATCTTGAGTTTGGGTGTTTTGGCTTTCCATATCTTTCCCGAATTGCGGGCAGGCAGCGCGGAAAAACCGGCGGGGCAAGTGCTGAGTAATGTTGGAAACTACGAGAAAGTAGCGGAAGTGTCGCTGGGGAAAATAGAAGTTCGCGGTTTTCAACAGATGGAGCTTAAGCCGGGACTTTTGCGCTTTTCGCCATTACAGGACGCTATTCTGGTGGGAACGGAAGACGGAACCGTGATGTTGCTGACACTTCAGGGAAAACGGATATGGAGTCGAAGAACTGGAATGGGCCAGATTACGGCATTGGAGTTTTCGCGCGACGGGCAGCAAATATATATCGGGGAAATCAGTCAGTCAGGGGCGCTGATCTGCGTGGATGCGGCTACTGGTAAAGAAATATGGCGGAAAGCAAGTGCGGAAGAACTGGGCGCTGAACTTCGACAAAAGAATTTTCCGAGCATCCGGTACATTACTGCGGATGAAGCGGGCAATGGCTATGCTGTTGCGACAAGGAACCGTTACGTCAACGGTCGGATCGAAAGTTTCAGCCGCATTTATCGATTTGACAAACAGGGACAAATTGAAATGTTGCCGAGAGACCACAACCGAGATGACCGGATTGTATGGCTCAGTGTAGATAAGCTGGGGACGGTGCTCACCTTTGGAACTTTTAACGGCTCACCGGAAATACCGCACCGATATGCCCATGTTTTGTATGCAATCGATGCGCGGACAGGGGAAGAACGCTGGTTTTATGATATTCCGCCCGTACTCCCGTATGATCGGACAAACGTTAGATTAGGTCCTGCAATATCAGCGGATGATCAATATGCAGCCGGGGTTTCAACCGACGGCAGAGCTTTCTTTTTCGACGTTGCGGGAAATTTACTGTGGCTCCGATCTCTCAGCGATCCCCAAAAGATTCAGGGAACCTACATTAATGTCGGAGGATTGGAAGTTCGACACATTCGCAATTATGTGGCTTTTTCCATTGGCGGAACGTACAACAAAGCGAACTGGCAATTGCCGACTCCGGTGGAACATCCGCAAAGCAACAGTCTCTTTGTGTTTGATCGCTCTGGAATGCTGGTGAACAAACGCAAGCTGGGCGGCATTCCCTCGCAATTGGAAGCTTCAGCGAACCACTTGGCGGTAGCAGTTGGGCGCAATTTTCATACCAAGGATGTCAGTGTGCATGGCATGGTTGTTTTCAAAGCACCGGAGCTGGAGTTGGTCGATCGATTGCCGACGGATGGTCCATGCGTTGCAATAACACTCAGCAAAAATGATTGCTATGTCGCAGGGATGGAAGTTCCGTTATTGCTGGATAATGGGGATGTAGTGGGAACATATCGGGTTCATATCTGGAAAAGAGTAGGTGTTAATCTTTGAGTGATTCTATTGCTGCAGTCGAAGTGACGGATTTGTGTAAAATCTATGGCGGACAGAGCGTGATCGACAACTTGTCATTGACGATTCCCGCCGGCGGAATATTTGGTTTGTTGGGGCCTAATGGCGCAGGTAAAACGACCCTGATAAAAATAATGGCGGGGCTCGTGCGGCCAACTGCTGGGCAGATGAAGATTTTGGGCGCAGATGCGGCGGCGAGAAAACC
>CAZSRN010000233.1:0-1624 GCA_964609115.1 uncultured Veillonellaceae bacterium
TGCGGTACAAAGCCACCGCAATTTGGCCGTCGACCGTCGTCTGCGGACCCGATGTTTCCAGGTCGATGTCCAACCCATGGCGGACTGCGAAATTTTTGCTGTACCGTTCAATTGCGGCGGCCAAGCCGAGATCATCCAGCACCGGTGGTCGCAACTCGATAGCCAGATCGCGGACCTCCCGCAAAATATCGGCAGCCACGTCCCGAGCCACCAGCAACGCCTCTTTTTGCTCCTGATTCGGCGCATCTTCCGACAGAACCCGCATGGTCAGCATCAGCGAAGTTAGCGCCTGGCTCGTCTCATCGTGCAGTTCGCGGGAAATCCGCTTCCGCTCGTCTTCCTGCGCGGTCATCAGCTTTGTGATCAACGTGTCGCGCATTTGCTCCTTGGCGCGAAGTTCGGCGAGCAGCACTTCCTTGTCCGCGCTGGCCTTTATCAGTCCGGCGGTCATTTCGTTGAACGCCGTGGCCAGACGGCCCACTTCGCCCCTGTCGCTGATATTGGCCCGGATCTCAAGGTTTCCCCGGGTAATGGATTCCGCCACCTCGGCCAGATTGCGAACCGGCCGGGTAATTAACGCCGATATCCGGCTGGACAAAAAGACGGCCAAGACGCAAACGACGAGGACAGTGATCAGGACATCCCGGATATGCTGGTTCATCGCGTTTCGCGTATATTCTTCCGTCATGCCGACCCGGACATACCCCACCGCTCCATTTTCGATGGGAACGGCAATATCGTGAATCAGGCCTTCGTTCGAGTTAAAAATCGATATTTTTTGCTGCGTGGCGTCCAGCCGATCGTCCAGCAGTCCCCGGGGTATGCCGCCGTGAAAAGTGTGGGCCAGCAGGCGCCGGTTGCTGTCGATGATCAGAATGTACCGCACATCTTCGCTGCTTGCCGCGGTCTGCGCCGCCAGTTCGTAGAGGGTGTAGAGGTCTTCCATCAATATGTAATTCCCGCCGGCCAGAGCCACGTGGGTTGCGATCTCGGCGCCGCGCTTCTGGAGCTGCTGCGACAGGATATCATCCAGCGAATCCCAGACGATCAATCCGATAGCAAAACTGAGCAGCAGGATGATGGACAGGGCCATCGCCAAAATTCTGTGATAAATAGAGAGCCTTGGCCGCCTCATAACCGTTCCCGGCCTTCCCGCAGCATCCGGCGGATCGGTTCATACAGTTCCGCCTGCGCCGGCACGAACCGGTCGATCGACAAGCCCTCCAGCGCCGGTCTCATATTGGCAAACTCATGCATGGACAACAGGGCTCTTCGCACAAGTTCCCGCTGGACCGGGCTGATGCTTTTCCCCGCAACCACCGGACCGGTGCCGGCAGGCGGTGAAACCGCGATGATCCTGACCGCGTCCGCTACGTCCGGATGCTTCTGTTTTGCCCGGTCATATACCAGCCGGGTAACAGGGGCGGCGTCGACAACCTTGTTCGCCACCGCCAGCAGGGATTTGTCATGGCTGTATGTATAACTGTAGCGCCCGAAGAAAGTTTCCGGCGTTTCTTTGATCTGCCGCAGCATGTGCACCAAAAAGGTATAGCCGGAATAACTGAGCGGATCTGTAAACGCGACCGTCTTGCCTTTCAAGTCGGCGATTTCGTTGATATCGCTG
>CAZSRN010000233.1:1634-3862 GCA_964609115.1 uncultured Veillonellaceae bacterium
TCCTTTGCGACGAGGACATAGCCCTGATGATAGGGCAGGCCCATTCGTTGCTGTCCGGCCAGCATTTCAATCTCGTCAAAGCCGCTGTAGTTCGCATATTCTCCGGATGAGAAAAATGCGATGTCCGCGCCGCCGTTCAGCAGCAGCAGAGCAATCTCGGCATAACTCTTTCGCTGGATCAGGATTACCGGCCTGTCTACATGCCGACCGATAAAATTCGCGATGGCCCGGTAATGCACCACAGTCTCCTGCGGCAGCAGCACGGAGGAAATCGCCACCCGCAACGCCTGTGAATCCGCGTTGACGGCGGAAATGTCCGGCGGAGTCTCCACTTTTGTGAAATCAACGTACTTTTCCGCGCTCCGGAAAGAACCGCAGCCTGCACAAAAAAATATCAGCATTATAAGGATGCAAACAAACCACAATACTTTTTGCTTCATAACCCATCCGTTCCCTATGTCTATTCTCGCCGGGAATGACAATTCCTTTCAAACTTTCAGCTTTGTCACAGCATAGACAAGAACGATTCATCGTCCGGGTTGACTTTGAATCGTTCTTGCGACCAACATTATCCGTAGTTTCAAAGGAACTTCAACAACGTACCGGCTTTACTTTTTGCCTTGCAGCGTATCGGTAAACTTCTTGATTGTTTCTTTCTTGGAATCCTGCATCTTGACGTAGTCGATCTTAATGGAGCGTTTCAACGCATCAGCAGCCGGAGGCAGTTTCAGTTTTTCCGGCGACGGAACATCCGGACGTACGGACAGCGTGCCTTCGCCCGCAATTAGTGTCTGTGCTTCCTTGCTGAGCAGATAATCGACAAATTTTTTCGCGGCATCCATGCTCCGGCTGCCCTTGAAAATCGCCACCGGGCTAGGGGCGATCAGCAGTTCCGGCGGATAGTACAGGGCGATATGCGCGCCCTTCTTGATCTTGTCATAGGTAATGTAGTCAACGGCAAGGCTGGCGGCCAATTCACCGGAAGCGGTATCGTCAATGACCTGACCGGAGCCTTTGCCGATCCGGGCGCCGTTGGCGTGCAGTTTTTCAAAGAACGGCCAGCCAAACTGTTTTTCCAGCAGGGCGACACTCATGTAGGCCGTGCCGGAAAGAGCGGGGTCGGCGATACCGAAAGCGCCTTTGTATTCCGGCTTGAACAGGTCGGCCCACTGTGCGGGCGGCGTCTTGATCTTGTCGGTATTAACGGCGATTCCCAACGTCCCCAGACGTGCGGCGGTGAAATATCCGTCATAGTCATCGAACGGATTCAAGATTTCTTTGAACAGCGGAGTCTTGTACTGCTCCAGCATGCCTTCTTTCTTCATGTTGTAGAAGTCGGGCACTTCGCTGGTCCAGATGATATCGGCCAGAATCTTGCCGCTCTGGCGTTCCGCGGCGATCTTGGCCATGAGTTTTCCGGCGCCGGCGGACTGATAATCCACTTCGATGCCGGGATTTTTCTTTTTAAAGCCTTCCACAATTCCGCCGATGAGAGATTCCTTCATGGATGTGTAGATGATGAGTTTATTGCCGCCTGCAGCCGGAGCGCCGGGCGCCGCCGCCTTCTTGTCCCCGCCGCCGCAGCCTGTGAGCAGGAGACCAAACAGCATGACCCCGGCAATCAAAAAAATGCTTTTTTTACTCATTTCTCTGAACCCCTCCTTTTATTTACACAACTATGGTTTTTATGCAAGGCGTTCCCCTTCCCGTACGGAACAAAAATAAAAACAACGCTGCGGAGAGCGCCTGGCGCATCTCTTCGCCACTACAATATTATACATGACCTTATGGATTTTTGCTAATATTCAGTTGACTTTGACATATATCGGAAAACCAACCCAGCTGCTTATGCCCCCAATTTATCGGCTACCCGGATCGCCGCATAAACGTCTTCCGCTGTGACAGGAAACGGCATATTGTGTATTGTTTCCCCTTTGGCGCAGGCGGCTTCGGCAACCTTTACCAGCTTTTCCCGGGTCGGCTCGACAATGCCCACGTCTTTTAGACAGGTGGGCAGGCCTACCGTCTTGAAGTAGTGGATGATGCTTTCCAACTCTTCCTGCGGCGCATTTTCCAACACCAGATGGACGACTACGCCAAAGGCCACTTTTTCGCCATGATAACAGTGATGGGTTTCTTCCAGTTGGGTCAATCCATTGTGCACCGAATGACAAGCCGCCAGTCCGCTGCTTTCGAACCCCAGTCCACTCAGCAAAATGTTCGCTTCC
>CAZSRN010000234.1:0-3843 GCA_964609115.1 uncultured Veillonellaceae bacterium
TTCCTTGATGGCGCCATTGATGTCCATGGCTTCCATCATTTCTTTGTATCGCGGCGTCGTAGCCCGCGCCTGATTCAACAGTCCTGCATCGGCAGCGGTTTCAGGTTCAGTGGCGCCCAAGACTCCGCCATTATAGCGCTGCATCATGTTCAACGTGCGATGCAGCAGATTTCCGAGATCATTTGCCAAATCAGAATTGATTCGTTTGATCAAAGCTTCCCGTGAAAAATTACCGTCCTGCCCCAGATTGATTTCGCGCAACAAAAAGTAACGGATCGCATCTGCGCCGAATTCTTCAATAAGTAACATGGGATCGATAACATTGCCTTTGGATTTTGACATTTTATCGCCTTCAACAACCAGCCAACCATGTCCGTAAACTTTTTTCGGCAGTTCCAATCCTAAAGCCATCAAAATGATCGGCCAAATGATGCTGTGAAAACGCACAATTTCTTTGCCGACCAAATGAACATCCGCCGGCCAGTATTTGGCGAATTTTTCTTTGTCATGCAAATAGCCCGCTGCCGTAATATAATTGGTCAGCGCATCAAACCAGACGTAAACCACATGCTTGCGATCAAATGGAACCGGAATGCCCCAGTCAAAAGTGGTCCGGGAAACACAGAGATCTTCCAGACCCTGTTTGATGAAATTGATCATTTCGTTTCGTCGGGATACCGGTTGGATAAATTCCGGATGATCCTCGATATGTTTCAACAGTCGGTCCTGATATTTGCCCATGCGGAAGAAATAGCTTTCTTCCTGCACTATCTCTACCGGACGACCGCAGTCGGGACATTTTCCATCCGTCAGCTGTCGTTCCAGCCAAAAAGTTTCACAAGGCGTACAATACCAACCTTCATAAGCTGCTTTGTAAATATCTCCCTGATCATATATCTTTTGAAAAATTGTCTGGACGACCTCATGATGGCGTTTCTCTGTTGTGCGAATAAAGTCGTCGTGACTGATCCCGAGTTTTTCCCATAGCAATTGAAAAGATGCCACAATATGGTCCACGTATTGTATGGGGCTCTGTCCATTTTCCGCTGCTTTGCGCTGAATTTTCTGGCCGTGTTCGTCAGATCCCGTCAAAAAAAATACGTCCTTGCCGGCCAATCGTTGGAATCGAGCTACAGCGTCCGCAATGGTTGTACAATAAGCATGACCGATATGTAACCGGTCACTGGGGTAATAGATGGGAGTGCTGATAAAAAAGGGTTTTTCGTTCACAATATACCTCCTATAATTTGTCCACTTCAAATGGACGGTGCTGGAAACAATGGATTGACTTTCACCCGTCTTTTATGGTATTTTGAGTATAAGCATCCAAGTGCTTACACATTTGAGAGGAGGGGAAATGAATATTATGAAATCAACAGGAATTGTTCGCAAGGTTGATGAGTTGGGGCGTGTTGTAATTCCTATCGAACTTCGCCGCACTTTGAGTATCAATGAAAAAGATGCCCTTGAAATTTACGTGGATAACGACCGGATTATTCTTCGCAAGTATGAGCCGACGTGCGCCTGCGTGTTCTGCGGTAATGCAGATAATGTCACGCAGTTCCGCGGAAAAAACATCTGTTCCGACTGTATGAAGGAAATGACTAAAAAGTAATCCTATCCTGAATTTAACGTCAGCTGGTACACCCGGCGTCGAGGTATTTTCCATTGGGATGCTATCATCTTGATAGCGTCCTTTTTGTTTGCGCCTGCGGCAATTTGACGTTCGAGTTCCCGGCATATGGATTCATCAGACACTTCCGCCTTTTCACCTTCCGATACGTCCATTGCATTCGTTCTGCCGGCCACCAGGATTACAAATTCGCCCCGTGGTGTTTGTTGTTGAAAATATTGGAGCAATCCGGACAAGGATGCCCGGCGAAATTCCTCATGCAGTTTGGTCAATTCGCGGCCAATAACAGCCTGCCGATCTCCCAGCACCGTTTGAAGCTCAGCTAACGTTTTCAGCAATTGGTGAGAACTGCCTGTATCCTTGAACGGCGAGCTGTCGCTGTTTTGGGCAAAAACCCGACAAACAGAAATCCGCCCGTCGGCAGACCCGATGCCATCAGGGCTGTAAGTGCGGCACAAGCCCCGGGAATCGGGGTCACTGTAATGCCTGCCGCAATTGCCAGCTTGGTCAGATCTTCTCCCGGGTCAGAAATCCCCGGCAATCCGGCGTCGCTGACTAATGCAATATCCTGTCCTGCCAGCAACTTTGTCACCAGCTCAGGTCCTTTTGCCTGTTTATTGTGTTCATGGTAACTGGTCATAGGCACATGGATATCAAAATGACTCGTTAGTTTGCGAGTATGCCGTGTATCCTCCGCTGCAATCAACGAAACTTTTTTTAAAATCTCCACGGCCCGAAATGTCATGTCACCCAAATTGCCTATCGGCGTCGCGCATAAATATAATGTTCCGGTTCCGACAGACACTGGCTTCCCCTCTTTTTACGCAGATTAGCGGTAATAAGACAATATTTCCGAATGATAAACGTTGCGCGCTTGATAAACAACCAATGGCGGCAAAACAGCCAACCCCGTATGAGCCCCTTTAACAGATTCGATAAGAACCATTCTGGGCGCCCTGTCATTGAATGGATGCACAAATCTCAACCGTTTCGGCTCCAACCCCGCATTACGCAACTCAATGCAAATATCTGTCAAGCGTTCAGGTAAATGAATCATGGCCATACGCCCCCGATAACGGAGCAAAAAGGCAGCAGCCCCGACAAATTCGCGCAACCCGCCCGCAGTTTCATGTCTGGCCATCGCAACTCCAACCAAAGGGCTGATCCGTCCGGCGGATGGAGTGCGATAGGGCGGATTGGCAGTAACAAGGTCGTACTCTCCACTCCGGCAAAAATCCCTAATCCGGTTCACGTTCCCGCATATCGTTCTTAATCGCTCAGAAAGGTCATTCAGCTTAGCCGTTCGCTCCATCATGTCCGCCAATCGCTGATTCATCTCTACGCCGGATACATAAGCAGCTCCCCGTGCCAGCAAGAATAAGCCTACAGCACCAGTCCCCGCCCCCAGATCCGCCGCTTTTGCATTGAATCGCACAGTGGCAAAATGGGCCAGCAAAACAGCATCCAACGAGAATCGAAATTCATCTTCCCGCTGAATAACCTGCCAACCCCGGATTCCCAAATCGTCGATGCGTTCTCCTTCCCGAAGGTCAGGTAGTTCCGTCATCGTTTGTTTCCGCCACCTCATTCAGCGGCAATTTAGAAACACTCCCATCGTTATGCTTCACAGACACAGTTTTGTGTCCAGTGTCAACGGCCACAACATTGCCTTCTCCATCCGGTGCTATGACCTTGGCGCCGGGTTTTGGCGCTGCTTGCTTGCGGCAGCAAGGTCCACCGTACAAATTGCTTTCATATTTAAGGCAACACATCAGCCGTCCGCAAATTCCCGAAATTTTAGCTGGATTCAACGACAAGTTCTGTTCTTTCGCCATACGGATCGATACCGGTTCAAAATCGCCAAGGAAAGTCGAACAGCAAAGACTTCTTCCACAACAGCCGATCCCGCCAAGCATTTTTGCCTCGTCCCGAACTCCGATCTGTCGCAACTCGATGCGTGTCCGAAAAATTCCGGCCAAATCTTTCACCAAGTCGCGAAAATCGACGCGACCCTCCGCCGTAAAATAAAAAACAATCTTGGACACATCGAAAGTGTATTCCACACTCACCAATTTCATTTCCAACTTATGCGCTTCAATTTTTTGCGTACAAATCCGCAGCGCTTCAGCTTCTTTGGCTTCGTTTTCGGCCACTTTGGCCGTATCTTTTTCAGTTGCCTTACGCAGCACCGGTTTAAGAGGCGTTACTAC
>CAZSRN010000235.1:0-3826 GCA_964609115.1 uncultured Veillonellaceae bacterium
TTGTCGGCAGGCTGCGGAGGCGGCGCCGACAAGAACGCTGCGGACGCCAAAAAACCTGAGACTCAAAATTTGAAAGGCAAGAAGCTGGTAATGTATGTTTCTTGGCATGAAGATACAGCCAAGGCTCTTGCGGAAGATTTCAAGAAAGCGACTGGCGCCGAAGTGGCGTTTATCCGGTTGCCGACCGGCGAAGCCGTGGCCCGGCTGACCGCTGAAAAAGATGCTCCCAAAGCGGACATTTGGGTGGGTGGTCCGTCGGATGCCCATGACCTTTTGAAAACAAAAGGGATCACTGAAAAATATGAATCGAAAAATTTGAAGAATATCCCGGTACAGTACAGAGACAAAGACGGCTATTGGGTTGGCGTTTATCTGGAGGCGTTGGCGATCGGCTACAATGAGTCTCGATTTATGAAAGAGTTTGCACCGAAAGGAATTAAACCGCCCAAAACATTGGAAGATTTGTTGAAACCCGAATTCAAGGGTGAAATTATCACGCCGGACCCGCGTAAATCCGGGACAGGATTTACCTTCGTCGCTTCTTTGGCGCAAGCGATGGGCGAAGATAAAGCGATGGATTATCTGAAGAGGCTGAAAGAAAATGTTGCCCAATATACTCCGTCCGGTTTTACTCCGGCGCAAAAAGCCGGCGCCGGTGAGTATTTGATTACGCTGAACTTCCTGGAGGATCAGACGCTGATTACCGGCAAAGGTCAGAAACTGATCAGCACCGTGTACGAAAATGCCGGTTGGACGGTTTGCGCAATGAGCAAAATCAAAAGCAGAGGCAACGACGATGTTGCCAAAGCGTTTTTTGATTACGTGCTGACCAAGGAAGCCGGCGTTCATGTTAGCCGAACAACCAGTGCCATTGCTTGCAACCCTGAAGTTCCTCCACCCACAGGTGTCCCACTGCTGAAAGATATGCCGCTTAGCAAGACTTTCGACAGTAAGAAAGCAGGTGAAATGAAAAAGAGCTTGATGGAGAAATATGGCAACTTGTGAGGTTTGACTTCTTATCTTTTCTCACAAATACAGGGCAGACGCTGGCTGAATGAGTCTCAAGGAATGTATATTATGAACAAAGGAGATGTCTGTTTATGAAGTGGAAAACATTATGCGCAACGGCATTGGCTGGGATGATGTTGTTTGCAGCAGGCTGTGGCGGCGGCGCCGAGAAAAAGGCGACCGATCCCAAGGCGACGCCGGCGGCGCAAGACCTGAAAGGGAAAAAATTGGTGATGTATGTGTCTTTCCATGAGGATACAGCCAAAGCTCTTGCGGAAGGATTCAAGAAAGCGACCGGGGCCGAAGTGGCGTTTATCCGGTTGCCGACCGGCGAAGCTGTCGCCCGGATGACCGCTGAAAAAGATGCTCCCAAAGCGGATGTTTGGCTAGGGGGAACTTCCGATGCCCATGCGCTGATGAAAACCAAAGGTATTACCGAAGCTTATGTATCCAAGAATGCCAAAGCTATTCCGGATGCTTACCAGGATAAGGGGAACTTCTGGTACGGCTTATATCTGGAAACTCTTTCAATTGGTTACAATGAAGCCCGCTTCAAGAAAGAATTTGAACCCAAGGGCATCAAGCCGCCTACCACGTTGGAAGATTTGCTGAAACCGGAGTTCAAGGGTGAAATTATCACGCCGGATCCTCGGAAATCAGGCACTGGGTTTACTTTCCTGAGTTCCGTTCTTCAACAGATGGGGGAACAAAAAGGCTATGAATTCCTGAAAAAATTCAAGGGACAGGTTGCCCAGTTTACTCCGTCCGGCTTTACTCCGGCCCAAAAGGCCGGCGCTGGCGAATACTTGATTACCCTGAATTTTTTGGCGGATCAGAATCTGATTTCCCTAAAGGGACAAAAATTGGTCAGTACCGTGTATCCGAATGCAGGCTGGAGTGTCGTCGCGATTTCAAAAATGAAAAACAAAGCGAACGAAGCTGTGGCTAAAGCGTTTATCGATTACTGCCTGACAAAAGAAGCAGGCGAATTGATCAGCAAGACGACCCATGCGATCGCCTGCCATCCGGATGTTGCGCCTCCTGCGGGCAGCAAACCGCTGAAAGAGCTGCCGTTGTTCAAAACCTATGATTTTGAAAAAGCGGGCGCGGCCAAACAGGAAATGTGCGATAAGTTCTTCGGACTATAATTGGTTTCGAGTTTCCAGGACTCCTGCCGTTTATCCGGCAGGAGTCTGCCTGTTTTAAGTATCTAGAATTTCTTTGGGGGACCATGAAATATGAAAAAAACTGCTATCGGCCATGAACAGACCGGCTGGCGTAAAGAAATAAAAGTTTTGCTTCGGGAGCCGCATCTATTGATCGGCATCCTCGTTGTTTTCGCGTTTTTTGCCCTGTTCATTCTTTATCCATTTTTCAAATTGTTATGGGTGCCTACTGCGGCGGATTGGGTAAAAGCCGTTACCGGCAAGGAGTTTGTTGAAGCCTTCCGCAACACGATGTTTTCTTCGCTGCTGGCTACAGCAACCGCTATTGTGTTGGGATTCATTTACGCTTATGCCATCAATTATGTACAGATGCCAGGAAAACGATTTTTTCAGATCGTGGCGTTGCTGCCGACGATGGCTCCGTCCGTCGTTTCCGGCTTAGCCTTCATTATGCTGTTTGGTCGCCGGGGTTTTATCACTTGGACTCTTCTGGGGTTGAAAACCGATCTGTACGGGTGGTTTGGACTTTGGGCGGTTCAGACGATAGCCTTTTTCCCCCTTGCTTATATTACTATTTCCGGTGTTTTGAAAGGGATTAGCCCCAATTTGGAATTGGCTGCGCAGAATCTCGGCGCGAGGGGCTGGTATCTGTTCCGGACTGTGACGCTGAAACTGGCGACGCCGGGAATTGCCAGCGCGTTTTTGCTGGTGGCCATCAACAGCCTGGCCGACTTTGGCAACCCCATGCTGGTAGGGGGTAACTATCATGTGCTGGCTACAGAGGCCTACGCTCAAGTCGTGGGCGCCTGGGATTTGCCGATGGGTGCAACATTGAGCGCTTTTCTGGTGATTCCCACGGTTTTGGTTTTTTTCATTCAGCGATATTATCTGGAGAAACGATCTTATGTCACCGTTACCGGCAAACCCGTGTCGGGACTGACACGGGTGACGGTCGGCAACAAGGTTCGATGGGTGTTTTTTGGATTTTGCAGCATTCTCTGCGCGGGTATTCTGATGATTATCGGCGTGGTGTTTTTGTTTGCCTTTACCCGGAGCTTTGGTTATGACTTTGCTTTTACGATGGATCATTTTGTCGAGGGCGTGGTGCAATCGGCAACCATGCGGAACAGCTGGGTCGCCTCCATGTCTACGGCGGCCATTACTACGATTTTTGGCATTGCGCTGGCATTTTTGACGATACGCAAGCAGTTTCCGGGACGAACCCTCATGGATTTTCTGGCGATGCTGCCGGTATCTTTGCCAGGCACGTTCATCGGCCTGTCGCTGATTATGGCGTTCAATAGCGGACCCTTGGCCATGACCGGGACGTTGGGCATTATCATTCTGGGGATGACCTTGCGGCAACTGCCGGTCGGTTACCGGCAGGCGGTAGGAGGGTTGAAACAGATCGAAAAATCGCTGGAGCAGGCGTCCACCAATTTGGGCGCCAACAGCTTTGTTACCTTCCGTCGCATTGTGTTGCCCATGTTGAAAAACGCTCTTTCTGTTAGTTTCGTGTATTCTTTCATGAAATCCATGAATACACTGAGTACGGTTATTTTTTTGGTTTCGCCGGAATACAATCTGGCGTCGATCAATATCATGAGTTTGTCTGATCATGGATTTCTGGCGGTGGCCAGCGCCACTGCCAT
>CAZSRN010000236.1:0-2758 GCA_964609115.1 uncultured Veillonellaceae bacterium
GGGCAACCACATGATCATGCGCTGTAAAAACCAAATCCACCTTATGCGCGTCAAAAACCGGCGCAAAAACCTGCCGAATATTCTCATTCACACCATTGGGCTTATTGCCGTACAAAGGGCGATGCACAAATACCATTTTCCACTTTTTCGTTGTAGCCGCCAAATCCTGCATCAACCATTCCCGCTGTCTATCCAGCAAATCCGGCATAAATTCACGCTGCTCCCCCGCTTGGGTGTCCAGCATAACAAAATGGGCATCTCCATAATCGAAGGAATATACTTGCCGTTTCAAGCCTTCCGGCCCATTATCCGGCGTTATGAATTGTTCATTAAAATATTGGGGTTGGGAAAAGTCGCGTTCCGGGGTATAACATTCATGATTCCCGGTTAACGGCATAATCGGCAACGTTTCGGTCACACCTGCCGTGGCGGAAAACCAAGCCTCCCATTCTTCATAGTCCTGCCCCACATCTACCAAATCCCCCATATTGATAAAAAAAGCTGCCGCCGGAACGGCTTGATATGCCTGTTGCAGCGTATTGCGCCAAACTCCGTAATCCGAGCTTTGTGAATCGCCAAAAATTAAAAAGGTAACAGTCTTTGGATTGACGGAAGCCGCAGAAAAACTGTATAGATCACTCCAGGTTTCCCCATGTCCCACTTGATACCGGTATCGTTTTCCCGGCGCCAGCCCCGTCACGGTTATGGAGTGAATATTCATATTGCCTGTCGAAGTTTCCAATACCCTTGTTACGGCTGCTTGTCGGAAAACTTGAGCCGGCGGCGCGCCATCCGCCAAAAATTCATAATACCGGATCCAGCTTTCATCAACGGAAGTATCGGTTCTCCAGGCAACGGTCTGTGTTGTCCGCGGATCCGCCGCCCACGTAAGCAAAATATGATCAGGTATGGGCGAAGGCGCGGCGGCGCAGCCTCCCCAGAAGCAAAATACCAGCAGAATAACCGATATGAGTCGGCGTGGCCAACGAAGGTGTCGCATCTTTTTCCTCCACTCCATGTAGACATACAAATATTTTAAAAATCGACAGGAATTTACGAAGAAATAGCCAATAGTTAACAATGCCGCAAAATTCGCGGCCATAATTTTGGCAAAATGTAAATATTCAAACAGCATGCATACTGTCCAGAATACTGCATTGGTGAATCTTGGGGTAATTTATACAGATAAAGGCGTGATCATCATTAATATTCTATCAAGTAAAGTATTGGACCGCAAAGTCGTAATCCGACTCAAAGATCGGGTCTGCGAAACATCAGAAGAATTGCTCGAGAGTGAACTGTTCTCCCGAATCCTCAAGCAGGTTCTTGCAGAATTGGGTCGACGCCAATCGCGTTTGCTGGATATGTTTCCCGACAAACGGGAAATCACCCCCGAACAATTCTCTCTATTGCTGGAAACAATCCGCTATCTGAACAAGATGCCCATTCAGCAGGTTGAGCAACTCGTTCCAGGCTCCCGGCAGTTCACCAAAAATCCCGATCTGTTGGCGGAATTTGTTTTCTATGTCTATGATTTTTGGCGCAGCTTTGACCGTTTTTTGATCTGCGACTCGACTGGGGAAAGTTTGAACCATCGGCCCTACCGAACCTTCCAAACGAGCGCCGAGCAACTGATGCACGTTATCCGGCACACTTTCCGGGATGTTGATGCCAACATCAGCGGCATTCATCCCAACATCTACCGGCAAGTTACAGCCGGAGCCGGATTCTCCGCCATCATTGAAAAGCGGCGGCTTGCCTATCCGGCTGGTTATGAAGCGCTGAACAAAATTCCTCTTATTCGAAATGTAATGATGTACCCGCCGGTTGTCATCAATCCTCCCATGAACAAAAGAACCGGCAGCTTTGAAAGAATTGACCGCAATCCGCTGGAGCTGATAGAACTCAACCCGGAAGAATGGTTGTGTTATCCTGCAAGAGTCGGGAAGTTGCTCGTCAACATTTACTTCCATGAAATGTTCTATGATTTGGGATTCACACTGGCCAATCTGTTTGAACTGGCCGACGACCAGGCGCTGGAACAGCGTCGGCCGGATGCTGCCTTTTTGTTTGGCGTTCCGGGTAAAGCCCTTGATGAATTCGGTGTTTTCCCCACTGTTTTTTACGATGATGAACCTAATAGGATGCTGGTAGGCGCAATCCCCGGCAGGCCGGAGTTCGGTTATTTCGGCTATCTGAAAAAAATGGCTCTGACTTTGCATAATATTTGCGTGATGAAAGAAAACCGGCTTCCCTTTCATGGGGCACTGTTCCAAATCACCTTGAAAGGCGGTAAACGCTCCACGATTCTGGTCATGGGAGACACTGGCGCAGGCAAATCCGAAACCTTGGAGGCCTTCCGGGTTTTGGGCGTTAATGAGATTCAGGATGTCATTGTAATTTCCGACGACATGGGTTCTCTGGACATCGACGATCAGGGACGCGTCATCGGATATGGAACAGAAGTCGGCGCGTTTGTCCGCTTGGATGACCTTTCGCCCGGCTATGCTTTCGGCCAGATTGACCGAACCATCATGATGAATGCCGGTCAAGTCAATGCCCGGATTGTGGTTCCAGTCACGACCTATCGCCATGTCGTCCGCGGGTACCCCATCGATGTTGTATTGTATTGCAACAATTTTGATCAGGTAGATCAAGCTCAGCCGGTACTGCAGCGGTTCACTTCTGTCAATGAGGCCCTGCCCGTCTTCCGCGCCGGAGCCTCCATGAGCAAGGGAACCACCTCTTCCACCGGGTT
>CAZSRN010000236.1:2768-3825 GCA_964609115.1 uncultured Veillonellaceae bacterium
TATTTTGCCAATGTATTCGGCCCCATGCAGTATCCGGCCCTTCAGGACAAACTGGCCGAACGATATTTCCAGGCATTTGCAAACACTGGAATTTTCGTCGGCCAGATGAGAACTCGGCTGAGCATTTCAGGCTGGGAGCAAAAAGGTCCGGAAGAAGCGGCAGCCGCTTTGCTGGAGATGATCCGCAACCGTTCTTAATGTCCTTTAGACCTTAGTCACAATCACGATGCCTGAATCCGTAACGGTGTATCCCCGTGCCCGATCCGCCTTATGATCATAACCAATTTCGGTTCCTTCGGGGATACGCAGGTTTTCGTCAATAATCGCCCGCTTGATTTTCGCATAACGGCCAATTTCGACGTTGTTGAATAGAATGGAATCTTCTACAAGCCCATAACTGTTAATTTTGCAGCGCGGCCCGATAATGGATCGTCGCACGGTGCTGCCGCTGGTAATGCATCCGCCGCAAACATAGGAGCTGATGTTTTCGCCCCGGCGCCCCGCCTCGTCAAATACCGTTTTGGCCGGAGGCAAATTTCCCTGATTGGTTAAAATGGGCCACCGGTAATTATAAAGGTTCAGTTGCGGCGCCACGTTGACCAGATCCATATTCGCCTCATAATAGGATTCAATGGTTCCGACATCCTTCCAATAGCCCCGTTCTTCCGATTTCATGCCGGGAATCATGTTGTCCATGAAATTATAAGTAAACACGCGATCGCCTTGGTCCAGCATCATGGGAATGACATGCTTGCCAAAGTCCAGATCCGCGTGTTTTTTCTTTCCTTCCTTCAATACTTCGACCAGTTTACGCGTGGAAAAAATATAGTTTCCCATCGACGCGAAACAAGTCTCCCGTTCCGGTATGCACTTGGGGTTTGCAGGCTTTTCCTCAAAGGAGCTGACGCGAAAATCTTCGTCCACGCCGAATATGCCGAACCGCGAGGCATCCGACGCCGGTATTTCCAGCGCCGCCACCGTGATATCGGCTCGGTTCATAATATGATAACCAATCATCTGGCTGATATCCATTTTATAGATATGGTCGCCGCCAAAA
>CAZSRN010000237.1:0-3815 GCA_964609115.1 uncultured Veillonellaceae bacterium
GCATGACGGTAAGCCGTTTACTGCCCGTGATGTGGTTTTTACCTTCGATTATTACGCCAAACATCCCTATCCCTATATATCATCAAATCAGGTAACAAAAGCAGTGGCGCTTAGCAACCAGGAAGTAAAACTGTACCTGAACGAACCTTACGCGCCATTCCTCGATTATATTGCCGCTTCCATTCCAATTTTGCCCGAACATATCTGGAAAGATGTTACGGATCCCAAAACGTTTGCCGATGTCGGAGCCTTGATCGGAACAGGGCCATACAAATTGGCCGAATATAGCCGAGAACATGGCACATATCGGTTTACGGCCGTGCCGGGTCATTATTTGGGTGAAGCGAAAATTAAAGAAATTCGATTTATAAAACTGACATGGGAGATGTCGATCGCTGCCCTGCGCCGCGGGGAAGTCGACATGACCCAAGTGCCGCCGGACATGGCGGACCCCTTGGGAAAAGAAGGTTTCCGCATTATATTCAACGAAGGCGATTGGGTCGCCAAAATGCTGATGAATCATCGGCAACCGCCGCTGGATAATGTGGAAGTACGTCGGGCGTTGGGATATTTGATCGACAGGAGCGCGCTTGTACAGACAACACTTCGGGGGCGCGGAATTCCGGGTAGTCCGGGGCTGGCACCAGCCAATAGCCAGTGGGCCAATCCGCAGGCAAACGCATGGTATCCATACAATCTTCAAAAAGCTGCCGAGCATTTGCAGAAGGCCGGATATCGTCTGGAAGATAATCGCTGGATGAAAGACGGAAAACCGCTAAAACTTGAATTATTGGCAGCGGCGGGTGCGATGGGCATGACCGGAGCTCCCGCAGAACGCCAAGGCGAATTTATAAAGAACCAATTGACACAGGCAGGAATCGAAGTGGATTTGCGGGTCATGGACGCAAAAACGGTGGATAGCCGCCAGGCTTCCTGGCAATTTCAATTGTCATTGACCGGCACCGGCGGATTGGGGTGCGATCCGGAAGCCTTCAGCCGATTGTATACCCGCGATATTTTCTTCGGAGCCAGATGGCAAGGCGGACCCGAGTTTCAAGAAGCGGTTAATCAGGCGCGAATGGAAATGGATCAGGAACAGAGAAAAAAATGGGTGTGGAAAGTTCAGGAGCTAGGTGCACAGGATTTGCCGGACTTGCCACTGTATTACCCCCGTTCCTACTGGGCATTCAATGATAAGGTTCGTCTTTGGTATACCTTCCAGGGCGTAGGCAACGGAGCGCCAATTCCGCAGAACAAGTTAATCTTTGTCCAGGGGAAATAGAGCGCAGAGAAAAAATTCAGATCATAAGGGGATGAAGCGTTGGGCATACAAACGAAAAAAATGCATAAACTGATTGTCGGAACTGCTCTAGTGGCGCTACTATTCTGCTCCGGTTGCGGCGGGACGCAGGCTGACAAGAAAGCGGCCACGCCTGATGCGCTCGCTCCGGCTGTTTTGACCATCGCCGATACGGCGGGAGACTGGGGTTTCCCTTCCCCTTTTCTCCACTATCAACGTGGGCCGGGGTATATTCGGATGAGCCTCTTGTTTGACACATTGGTGTGGAAAGATGCCAAGGGGTTCGTCTCTGCCTTGGCGGAGCGGTGGGAAGTGTCCGAAGATGGCTTGACGTACCGATTCTTTTTGCGTCAAAATGTGAAGTGGCATGATGGAAAACCCTTCACATCGGGCGATGTTGTTTTCACTTTCGCATATTTGAAGAAAAACGGATATTCATGGGCGCCGACCCTGATGATCAGTAAGGTGGAGGCCGTAGGAGAGCGGGAAGTCAAAATATCGTTAACGAAACCATACGCTCCGTTTTTGGATAATATCGCGGCGACGGTTCCCATCTTGCCTCAACATATCTGGCAGGATGTGAAAGAGCCGCGCCAATTCATCCAACCGGCGGCGTTGATTGGAACCGGACCCTATCGGCTCAGCGACTACAGTCGGGAGCAAGGCAGTTACCGTTATGCGGTGTTCGATGAATATTACGGTGAAAAAGCAAAGTTTAGCGAAATCCGTTTCGTAAAGATGTCGCCGGAAACGGCGGTGGCCGCGCTTCGACAGAAACAGGTGGATATAATCCAAGCCCCGCCCGACATGGTGGAAAAACTGAAACAGGAAGGTTTTGCCGTTGCCGTAGGCAAACATGACTGGGTAGCGAAACTGCTCATTAATCACCGCAAGCCACCGTTTGATAATGCGGATTTTCGACAGGCGTTGGCCTATGCGATTGACAGGAAGGCGTTGGTGGACGTGACGCTGCGTGGACATGGGCAGCCCGGTAATCCCGGTTTGCTGGCGAAGGATAGTCCCTGGTACAATCCGTCGCTGGCCCTGCCCTATGATCTGGACAAGTCGGCGGCGTTGCTGCGAAAACTCGGGTATGTTCGTTCCGGGCCTTTTTGGGAGAAAGACGGACGCGCCCTAGAATTGGAGCTGCTGGTTTCGCCGGGAGGGATCGGTGTTCCCGGTTCCCCGCAGGAGCGGCAGGGTGAATTTATCAAGACTCAATTGGAAAAAGCGGGGATCAAGGTACATATACGGGCCTTGGATGCAAAAACGATCGACAGCCGCGCCGCCGAGTGGAATTTTGAGCTGGCATTGACGGGGCATGGCGGGCTCGGCGGCGATCCGCAGGTGCTGGCGCGGATGATTACCGGCGACAGCTTCCTCAGTGCGCGTTGGAAATCCAATCAGGAATTGACGGAGTTGCTGGCGGCGCAGACTGCGGCGCTGGACCCGGAAAAACGCAAGCAGTTGATCTTTCGGGTGCAAGAGCTTTATGCGGCGGATATGCCGGCGATCCCATTGTATTATCCAACCTGGTATTATGCCCATAATAGCCGCATTCCAGTGTATTTTACTTTTCAGGGAATAGCCAACGGCATTCCCCAACCGTTCAATAAATTACAGTTTATAAAAGGAGGACAATGAGATGGAACAGTTTAAAATTCCAACAGAATTAAAAGAGGTGGTCCGGTTTCATGGGCATGTTTGCCCGGGACTGATCATCGGATACCGGGCAGCGACGTTGGCTACAAAAGTGCTGGATCTTCACCGGGACCAGGACGAGGAGCTAGTGGCGGTCGTCGAAAATGACGCTTGTGGCGTGGACGCGATTCAGTGGATGCTGGGCTGCACAATTGGCAAAGGCAACTTGATCTTCCGCGATCAGGGCAAGCATGCATTCACCATTTTTCGCCGGGATACCGGAAAGGCGGTCCGAATGGTGTTCAAAGGGCAGGCGGGAGCGAGTTCGCTGGAGGGAATTCTTCTGCGAAAAAAAATCATGGGGGGAACCGCAACGCCTGAAGAAAAAACAATGTTCGAAGCGCAGAAGAACCAACGGATGCGCCAGATGATGGAAGCAAAGGATGAGGAACTGTTCGAATGCAAACAACCGACTTTTGCTATCCCGGAACGGGCCCGGATTTTTGACTCCGTTGCCTGTGAAGTGTGCGGCGAAGTCACGATGGAACCCCGCCTGCGCCTCGTCGATGGAAAAAAAGTCTGTATCGCCTGCGCTGAGCCCTATCATCGGGGTTGGTAGGTACGATCGGGAGGAACGACATGCGCTTTGCCAGATTGCTGACGGACTATGCCATAGCTTTTTTCATTCTCTGTTCACTAGGGTTCGTTTTGCCGCGCTTATTGCCGGGTGACCCGTTTCTGGCCATATATGGCGAGGAAGCGGCGCTGTCAATGACACCGGAAATGAAAGCCGAAATTTATCGGCGTTTTGCCTTGGATCAGCCTTGGACAGAGCAGTTTGGCGCGTATGTCGGTTCCTTGCTGCGGGGCGATC
>CAZSRN010000238.1:0-3782 GCA_964609115.1 uncultured Veillonellaceae bacterium
ACAGTGATGGGTTTCTTCTAGTTGCGTCAATCCATTGTGCACCGAATGGCACGCCGCCAGTCCGCTGCTTTCGAACCCCAGTCCACTCAGCAAAATGTTCGCTTCCACAATGTTTTCCAGCGCCGGAGTTACGACCTGCGCCTGACAGGCCGCCTTTGCCTTCACAGAGTCGGACAGCAGCGTCTCATAACAGGTTTTCGCAATGGCAAAAGCCGCTTTGGTGCTTTTGCCGCCGGACATATTGTCGGCATTCGAACGGATGCAGGATCTTGCCTCAAAGTAGGTGGACATGGCGTCACCCATGCCGGCAACCAAAAACCGCACAGGAGCTTTGGCGATGATGCCGGTGTCGACCAACACAATATCCGGGTTTTTGTGAAGATTGTAATACGCTTCAAACGCATGATTCTCCGAGTAAACGATGGCCAGTTTACTGGTGGGGGCGTCGGTGGATGCAATCGTGGGCACGATAATGACCGGTTTTTTTGCAAAGTCTGCGGCAGCCTTCGCCGTATCCAGCGCCTTTCCTCCGCCCAGCCCGATGATAACCCCGCAATCGTTTTCCTCCGCCATTTTTTTCAGCCGCTCTATCTCGACTTTGGTGCACTCTTCCCTGAACTCCCCATACACCATGGCAAAAGGATCTCTTTCCATCGCCTTATTCAACTGCGGTTGCAGCCGCCGTTGCCCTTCTTTCGACGCCACCAGCAACGCCTTCTGTGAAAACTCCCGCACCAATGCACCTAAATTCAAAAGCTCATCTTGCCCTTGAATGTATTTGGCCGGAGAAATCATGGTTCTTTTCATTTTCAACACTCCCTATCTTGCTTTTTTTTTTGCAAACAGCCGAACCTCGGTGTTTGCAGCCAACGAACGCCGCAAAAAAACTTAACCGGCAAGACATCTATACACTGATTCAATATTTGACGCGCCTTTTCCTCTGCCTGCAAAAACGGTAAACTTCCTTTCTTATCTTACAATCGAGCAATCTTTACAGCGGCGATTGTGCACGGCAATACAAGGAATGCCCTGGTTCTGAAATATATAGTATAATGTTGAAGATAATATTTTGCTTCAAACTGTGTCACTCCAAGGCCGTAATGAAGTATACTAATCATAGAATTTTTGACGATACTTTCATGAATGATGTTAATTTTGAAAGAATGGTGAGGAATAAAATGAGTATCAAATCGCTTACCCCGCTGGAAGGTCGGTATGGAGCCATTACCCAGCCTTTGGGCGACTATTTTTCGGAATGGGCGTTAATAAAATATCGGATTCATGTAGAAGTCGAGTGGCTCATCGCCATGGCAACCAATCCTGCTTTTGCTGAAATCCGCCAGTTCACTCCGGAAGAAACGACTTTTCTGCGCGACCTTGTCAAGAATTTTGATGAGACGGCCGCTCTACGGATTAAAGAAATCGAACGCACTACCAACCACGATGTAAAGGCGGTCGAATATTTTCTCCGTGATACCCTTGGGGCCATGTCACTGGCCGATGTACTGGAATTTATCCATTTTTCCTGCACTTCAGAAGACATAAACAATCTCTCCTATGCTCTGATGCTGAAGCACGGCATCGAAGAGGTCTGGCTGCCGGCAGCGGAAACTCTGGTGCAGACTGTTGCATCTATGGCGAAGGATGAAAAAGCTATCCCAATGCTGGCCCATACCCATGGACAAGCCGCCTCTCCTACAACGGTCGGCAAAGAACTGGCCGTGTTCGTCTATCGCTGGAACCGCCAGTTGAAACAAATTCGCTCCCAGGAATATCTGGGCAAATTCAATGGCGCTGTCGGCAACTTCAATGCGCACAGCATCGCCTATCCGGAAGTGGACTGGGAAGCGGTTGGCTGTTCCTTTGTCGAAGGCTTGGGCTTGACCTACAACCCGCTGACAACCCAGATCGAATCCCATGACTATGTGGCCGAATCGTTCCATTCCCTGACGCGATTCAACAACATTCTGCTGGATTTCGACCGCGACATGTGGCTTTATATTTCCTATGGTTTCTTCAAGCAAAAAACGATTGCCGGCGAAGTGGGATCGTCTACCATGCCGCATAAAGTGAACCCCATCGACTTTGAAAACTCGGAAGCAAACGTGGGTCTCAGCAACGCGGTGCTTGACCATCTGGCAAATAAACTGCCGATATCCCGTCTGCAACGTGATCTCAGCGACTCTTCGGCGCTGCGCAATATCGGCACAGGCATCGCCCATTCCCTGATTGCACTTACCTACACTTCAAAAGGCTTAAAAAAGACAGTAGTAAATCAGGAAGTTCTGGCAGCCCAGCTGAACCATGCCTGGGAAGTTCTGTCCGAAGCAGTACAAACCGTGATGCGCAAACACGGCCATGCCAATTCCTATGATAAACTGAAAGCCATTACCCGCGGCAAAGGCATCAGTGAGGAAGACATCCGAGCCTTTATCGAAAGTGTGGACTTGCCGGAAGCGGACAAAAAACGTCTGCTGGCCTTAACCCCCGCAAAGTATGTCGGGATAGCCGAGTCCTTGATAAAACATATATAGTAAAGCAAAACCTGCAGAAACCGATAGTGAACATGCCTATAGCGACGTGAAGTTTTGAAATATTGGATGGAATAGCTCCATACGGAGAAAAGAGCCTTCAGGGAAAGTATTAACTTTCCCTGAAGGCTCTTTTGCGAGAGCGCGCAGGTACTCCTGTGTCTTGCCCCTGCTGACTGTCCCGCTTTTTCTAAAACCCCTTCCATAATCTATCATCGTCGTGTTGGAAATCGTCCACACAATATACACTCGTGCTCCCACATTCGGGGCAACATTCCGAATATCCGCCATCGCCTGTCGGTTTCAGTATTGCCCCTTCTGTATGAAATACTTTTCCACATTTTGTGCATTTTACAACTGCCATTTTTCTCTCTCCTTAAAGCGCTTTCATCTATTTACGTTCTGCTTACATGCAACAGGTCGACATGCGAGCTTTCTGTCCCATTTCAACATATCGCAAAACCTGCATAGTACAATCGTCCGATATTAGACAAATAATAATAATTTTTGTTATGATAGATACAATATACCAAAGGGTCTATTTGGGAGGTAACCTTATGCACCGCCGCAATATCGACATTGTCATCGCCAGCCAAAGCGCGGATTTGACCTCGATCCTTGCAACAATACCGATGCCCGAAGGATTCACTCTGTCCCTGTCCACAACCGGCAGCCTGGACCCCAAAGAGCTTCCCGTTTGCGATATTCTGATCCATGACCTCAGCAACCCGGCGGCGGCCCTGAACGAAAAGCTCTCCTCCCATGCCGCGCTGGTCCTTTGCCTGGAAGCAGCGGATCTGTCGCTGTTTTCCGAGTCTGCCCGCCAATCGCTGGCGGACATCTGGCCCAAACCCTTCTCCGCCGAAATGATCCGGTTTCGCTGCCAAAAACTCATCCGGCAACTGATCCAGGATCGCAAATATTTTCTGAGTCAAAAATATCTGGACACGTTGATCAACAGCGTGCCGGACCTGATCTGGTTCAAGCGGCTGGATGGCATCCACGTCAAGGTGAACGAAGGCTTTTGCGCGGCTGTGAACAAAAAACGGCAGGAGATTGAAGGCTACGACCACTACCACATCTGGAGCATTCCGAAGGAAGTCTACGAAAACAGCGACTATGTCTGCCTGGATACCGACTCCGTCGTGGTTCAGTCGCAACAGCCGGGCATTTTTGATGAGACAGTCGCCGGACAGCAGGGAATGCGCCAGTTGAAAACCTATAAATCACCGATCTTCGACGACTGCGGTG
>CAZSRN010000239.1:0-3763 GCA_964609115.1 uncultured Veillonellaceae bacterium
CAATGCCATATTAAAAATAAGTTTTC
The DNA here is from genome assembly GCA_964609115.1 of uncultured Veillonellaceae bacterium. Taxonomy (GTDB): domain Bacteria; phylum Bacillota; class Negativicutes; order UBA1444; family UBA1444; genus UBA1444. The sequence goes on from CAZSRN010000239.1 coordinate 27, forward strand.
TTTTTAATGCATGATATAATATAGAACAATAAAGGTCCACTGCTTATTGGAATAGAAAGGAAGATATTCATGGATCCTCGTACGATTACTTTAGCACAAAACTTGATTCGGTATTCTACCGATCTGCAGCCCGGTGAAAAAATACTTATTGAAATGTTTGACCATGCCCAGCCATTAGCCGAAGCCTTGGTTGAAGAAGCATATCGAGCAGGCGGCGTGCCGTTTTTATCTTTGAAAAACAACCGGTTGCAACGCAAGCTTTTGTCCGGCGCTTCGCGTGAACAGTTGTCGGCAATTGCCCGTTGGGAATCTGAACGGATGCAGTCTATGCAAGCGTATCTCGGCGTCCGCGCCAGTGACAATAGTAGTGAAATGTCTGATGTTCCGGCAGATAAGCTTAAGCTTTATCAACAATATTGGCTTCAACCCGTTCATTCGGAAATCCGCGTCAAAAATACCAAATGGTGCGTACTGAGATGGCCCAATTCCGCCATGGCTCAACTGGCAGGTATGAGTAGCGAAGGTTTTGAAGACTTTTACTATAACGTCTGCAACTTGAACTATGCAAAAATGGATTATGCCATGACTCCTTTGGTGGAGTTAATGGAGAAAACAGACCAGGTTCACATAATCGGACCCGGTACGGATCTAACTTTTTCCATCAAAGGCATTCCTGTTGTAAAATGTTCCGGCCTTCGCAATATACCTGACGGCGAAGTTTATACAGCTCCCGTACGCGACTCGATAAACGGAACATTATCTTATAACACTCCTTCTATTTACCAGGGTACGATTTATGATAATGTTCGCTTAACTTTTGAGCATGGATGCATTATTAGCTCAACCGCAAATCCGCCGGACCGGATTACGGAAATATTTAATACCGACGACGGATCACGCTATATCGGAGAATTTGCACTTGGAGTCAATCCTTACATTACGCAGCCTATGAAAGACATCCTTTTTGATGAGAAAATTCAGGGAAGCTTTCACTTCACTCCCGGCAATGCTTATGAAGAAGCCGATAACGGCAATCGTTCCGCTATTCACTGGGATTTAGTATGTATCCAATCCCCCGAATGGGGCGGTGGTGAAATTTGGTTTGATGACAAACTGATTCGCAAAGACGGTCGTTTTGTTACGTCTGAACTGTATGGTTTAAATCCTGAAAATCTCAAATAAAAAATGAAGGGGGTCAAATTTGACCCCCTTCATTTTTTATTTAGGCTGATTATTCCTTCCGAACGGTTAATTCATGTACAAAGTTTGGCAAAACAAAACAGCTCCGATGTATGTCCTGATTATAATACCGAGTAGGAAAAGGCATCTGCAAAGGCAATGCCACATTCGTCGGATCATATAATTTTGACCCTAAAGTAAAGCTATGAAGGCCACCGGGATACAAAGGAATATTAGCAAGGTACAATTTAGTCACTGGAAAAAAATCAGCAATATCCTGATAAATGCGTGAGATCAATGGGTGATGGTAAAACGGTGATTCTGTCTGCTGAACAAACAACCCATCCGGTTTAAGCGCATGATAAATATCGTGGAAAAAATCTCGAGAAAACAATCCAACGCCCGGCCCAATCGGATCGGAGCAATCTACAATGATTACATCATAGAAACTTTCCGCCGCTTTCATACGTGCGATCCCATCGCCAATCTCCAACGTAAGCTTGGGATGATTTTCACACAAGGCCGCACTGATTTCCGGCAAATACTTTTTGCTCACATCTACAACAAGACCATCGATTTCAACCATTTCGACGCTTTCGACAGCATCGTGCCGTACAATCTCACGAACGGCTCCTCCGTCTCCGCCGCCAATCACCAACACTTTCCGCGGCTGCGGATGAGTGAACAAGGGAATATGTGCAATCATCTCATGGTAAATATATTCATCAAAAATTGATGTTTGAAAAACTCCGTCCAAAATTAACATCCGGCCGAATTCATAAGAATCAACCACAGCGATCGTTTGAAAATCTGATTTTCCGGAAAACAAAGTTTCCTTAATTCGGCATGATAACCCCAAGTTTTCGGTTTCCTTCTCGGTTAACCACAGTTCCATCATTATCCTCCTGTTTTTGCTCCACATTCCGGGCAAAATTTGGCATCAATCGCCATCTTCTCGCCACATTGAGAACAAAAAGCTGTTTGCTTTACTTTAGCGCCACACTCTGGACAAAACTTAGCGTTGTTGGCCAATGGCGCTTCACATTGCGGACAAGTTGCCCGTATTCCTTCCCGCCAGTCTTTCTCCTCCAGATGCTTGTCTTCTTCGGCCATCTGTGCATGCGCCCAAACTTCCTCTACCGATTTGCTCGCCTGGGCCGCCGCCATTTCAACCCCTAAGTCAGGCGCGCAAGTCTTGCACAACCCCTTTTTGTCGTTCCAACAACGTTTCCGACACACCCAGGCTGAACATCGCGGACACTGAATGAAATCCGGACGCAATTCTTCGATCGCGCTGATAAAAGCTTCATCTCTAGCTTTCTGCCATCCAGCAGACCGAACTCTTTCACTCACGTCTGCAGCTTGTCCAAACAGCCCCCCGAACAAACTGCCTGCTGTTTCCAATGCATCTGTAACAAGGCCTGACGCCGACGATTGAAACTTCGTCCGATATCCAGTACCACACCGATCACAGCAGAATTCGAATTGAAAACCTTTGCTTGTACTTAGATCATTGTAGTTCCCTGTAAACTGGAAACGATCCCCCACCTGATGCAGCCCCTTTCCTCAGATCGATTTTTCATAGTTTCTTCGTCATGCCCGATGTGGAATCCTGCTAATACAATGTTTATCGTATCATAAGAATCGTTCATACGCCAAGGCCTGCTGACGCCAAAATTTTCACCTTGTTTTATTGGCTTGCCGACTGATCGAATTCGGCCCTCATGCAGGAATCTTTTAGGGAAAAGGTGAATAAAATTATTGTGAATTTGTTCATTTCACAAAATTTAGCAGGAAATCTTACAGGTTTGTCGAATGGTTTATCCTCGTAAAAGATTTGTCAGACAAGATTAAAATTGACAGGGGGAAAAATTCATGACAATCAAAGTGGGAATCAACGGGTTTGGGCGTATCGGTCGCAATGCGTTTCGTGCAGCACTAGGAAATCCCGCTATAGAAATTATTGCAGTGAACGACCTGACAGATGCGGAAACATTGGCTCACTTGCTCAAGTACGACTCCGTCCATGGAAAACTGGATGCCGAGGTAAAAGTTGAAAATGGTTCGATCGTCGTGAACGGTAAAGCTATCAAAGTTCTTGCCGAAAGAGATCCTGCCGCCTTGCCCTGGGGAACTCTCGGCGTACAAGTGGTTGTAGAATCCACAGGACGTTTCACCGAAGCCGATAAAGCAGCGGCGCATCTCAAAGCCGGCGCAAAAAAAGTAATCATTTCGGCGCCTGCCAAAGGCGAAGATATTACCATCGTAATGGGCGTCAACGAAAATAAATATGATGCCGCCAAACACAACATTATTTCCAACGCTTCCTGCACCACCAACTGCTTGGCTCCTATGGCCAAAATCGTGCATGAAAGCTTTGGCATCAAACACGGTATGATGACTACGGTTCACTCGTACACCAACGATCAGATGATTCTGGATCTGCCGCACAAAGATTTGCGGCGGGCCCGCGCTGCCGCTCTTTCGATTATCCCTACGACAACCGGAGCCGCTAAAGCCGTAGCGCTGGTTCTGCCGGAATTGAAAGGCAAGTTGAA
>CAZSRN010000240.1:0-3219 GCA_964609115.1 uncultured Veillonellaceae bacterium
TGCCCGTTCAAAGCGATTATTAAGGGCTAAGGCATCGAAAGGAGAGCATGATACCGTGGATATGGTTAATGTAACAATCGACGGGCGTAAACTGCAGGTGCCCAAGAGCGCCACAGTTCTAACCGCGGCAAAAGCCGGCGGAATTGAAGTGCCCAGTCTTTGCTATCACCCCGAGCTCCGACCGGAAGGCGCTTGCCGCGTCTGTGTCGTGGAGGTGGAAGGAGCCAAGTCGTTGGTTGCTTCCTGTGTATATCCCGTCAATGAAGGAATGGTTGTTCACACGAATACTCCGGCCGTGCGCGAAGCACGAAAGGCTGTAGTGGAATTGCTGTTGGCGAATCATCCCCAGGACTGCCTGTCCTGCCAACGAAATACTAACTGTGAATTACAGAGCATGGCAGCTGATTTGGGTATTCGTAAAGTTCGATTTAACGGCGTGAAGAAAAACCTGCCGCTCGACGCCAATAATCCTGCCTTGGTGCGTGATCAAAATAAATGTATTTTATGCGGACGTTGCATTAAGGCCTGCAGTGATCGTCAAGGCGTGAATGTGTACAGTTTTGCGAAACGCGGGTTTGACACAATTGTTACGCCGGCTTTCGAAGTAGGGCTTGAACAGGCTCCTTGCACTTACTGCGGTCAGTGCGCCAGCGTATGCCCGACAGCTGCAATTGTTGAAAAAGACGATACACAGGCGGTTTGGGATGCAATTGGCGATCCGACGAAACATGTCATCGTCCAAACAGCGCCGGCGACCCGCGTAGCTCTCGGTGAAGCACTTGGAATGAACAGCGGCTCCATTGTTACTGGAAAGATGGTGGCTTCGCTGCGTCGGCTTGGATTTGACAAAGTGTTTGATACTGATTTTACGGCCGACCTGACCATCATGGAAGAAGGGCATGAGTTGCTGCACCGTTTGCAAAGCGGTGGAACCCTGCCGATGATAACCTCCTGCAGCCCGGGGTGGGTGAACTTTATTGAATTGATGTATCCTGATTTGTTGCCGCATCTCTCAACCGCGAAATCTCCCCAGCAAATGTTCGGGGCATTGGCAAAAACTTATTATGCCGAGAAAACAGGTATTGACGTCAAAAATATCGTGTCGGTGTCGATCATGCCCTGTACAGCGAAGAAAGCGGAAGCCGTCCGTCCGGAATTTGCCGTTGACGGCGTGCAGGATGTCGATTATGTCTTGACTACCCGCGAATTGGGGCGTATGATCAAGGAAGCCGGCATTGATTTTGCCGCAATACAGGCTGAAGAGTATGATGCTCCTTTTGGAATTTCAACTGGAGCGGGTGTCATTTTTGGATCTTCGGGCGGCGTTATGGAGGCCGCATTGCGTACGGTGGCCGAAGTGGTTACTGGAAAAACGCTTGAATCCATTGATTTTAAGGAGGTACGGGGGCTAACGGGGATCAAGGAAGCTGCTGTGCCAATCGGTGAGCTGACAGTGAAGATTGCAGTGGCGAATACATTATCGAATGCCCGAATTATGATGGACAAAATCAGAAATGGTGAAGCAGATTATCATTTTATAGAGATTATGGCTTGCCCTGGCGGCTGTATCGGCGGTGGCGGACAGCCGGTGCCGGTATGCGAGGAAACCCGTTTGAATCGTATTGCCGCTATTTATGAATGCGACCAAGACTCGCAGCTTCGTAAGTCCCACGACAATCCGGCCGTGAAGGAACTTTACGATACGTGGCTTGGCAAACCTCTGGGCGAGAAATCGCATCATCTTCTCCATACTCATTATAAGGCCCAGGTCCGGTGTTGAATCCCAAACAAGGAAGTATCTCCCGGGCTACGGTAGATCGACTGCCGTTATATTTCCGAACTCTCCGGCTGATCAAGTCGGAGGGTTCGGATATTGTGTCATCCGAAGAACTCGGTCGCCGTATCGGCGTGACGCCGGAGCAAATACGAAAAGATTTGGCCGGGTTTGGCGCTTTCGGTAAAAAAGGTGTTGGGTACCACGTTGCCGAATTGCTTCAAAATATCAGTACGATTCTTGGAATAGATCGCCAATGGAATATTGCCATTGTTGGGGTTGGGCATCTCGGTTGGGCTTTGGCCAACTATCGCAATTTTATTTCAATGGGATTCCATGTGGTGGCTCTATTCGATCAAAATCCGGCGATTGTCGGACAGATCATTAACGGAGTCGAAGTCTTGCCTGCATTGGATATTGAGCGGACTATCAAAGAAAGAAATATCCATATCGGTGTTATTGCAGTGCCGGCCGGAGAGGCGCAATCACTTGCGGACAGGATGGTGGCGGCGGGCGTACAGGGAATATGGAATTTTGCGCCGGTCCGGATACAGGTTCCACCTCCCATTCAACTGGTGAGCGAAGACTTGTCGGTGGGACTGACTACTTTGTCTTATCATTTGCGACGACAAAATCATTAAAATTCATTATAAAAATATAAATTGTTTGTATAATCCCTGTTGAACTTTTGCGGAAATAAGTATACAATATTGTTCGGAGCACCAGCGATCATTCTGTATTGAATGCAAATTCCGGAAAAGTCCTTTTTTGTAAAGGGGAGAGCGATCGGATTAGCCATCGGGAATCAGATAACTCGAACGGAACATTGAACTGTATGGACAGTCTGGCAAAGATGCAAGATTGAAAATACCAACACAAACAGATGTCGCTTAAAGTTTTTCGTGCAGGATTTTTCTTGAGCGAGGAATGGTCAATAAGCACGCCTTGGTTTGTATTGTGCGATAGCACATTTACAGTCAATGGCGTATTTTTTTTTGTTCGCATGAGAATGTTTTCACGAAAAAATATCCACTCTGGGGCTGGAGCCCCTGAAATAATCATCATTTAAAAGTTTTAAGGAGGAGAGACTGCATGATCGACATTAAAGACCGTGTTCGCAACAGTGCACTTCAGGCAAAGATTACCACTGCCGAAGCCGCAGCGGCCCTGATCAAACCGGGGATGAACCTGGGTGTCAGCGGATTTACCCCGGCTGGTTACCCGAAAGCTGTGCCGTTGGCATTGGCTGCGCGGATGAAAGAGAATCCGTTCCAGGTGAACCTGTGGACGGGAGCTTCCGTAGGCAAGGAATTGGATGGCGCTTTGGCCGAGGTCAAAGGGATTGCCAGAAGACTGCCATATCAGACCAACGACGGAATTCGCAAACAGATCAACAGTGGTGAAATTGCTTATACTGACCTACATTTGAGCCATACGGCGCAAAT
>CAZSRN010000240.1:3237-3749 GCA_964609115.1 uncultured Veillonellaceae bacterium
CTGTGCAATTACCAAAGAAGGCAACATCATCCCGACCACTTCGATGGGCAACACCGCATCCTATGTGCAGAGCGCGAAACAGGTCATCGTGGAAGTCAATGTGACGCAGCCGCTCGAACTTGAAGGCATGCATGACGTATATGTTCCGCTGGATCCACCGAACCGACTGCCGGTTCCAATCGTAAAAGTGGATGATCGCATCGGGACGCCGTATATTTCCTGCGACCCAGCCAAGATTGTCGCGATTGTCCCTTGTGACATTCCCGACGCAGTTCGCCCGTTGGCAGCGATTGATGATGATGCCAAGGCCATGAGTGCTCATCTGATCGACTTCTTCCAATATGAAATTAAAAACGGTCGTTTGCCCAAGAACCTGTTGCCGCTGCAATCCGGCGTAGGTTCGGTGGCCAATGCTGTGGTTTGTGGCCTTGTGGATTCACCGTTTTCCAACCTGACCGTGTTCACGGAAGTTATTCAGGACGGCATGTTCGATTTGATCGATGCAGGCAAAC
>CAZSRN010000241.1:0-3734 GCA_964609115.1 uncultured Veillonellaceae bacterium
CCCGACCACTCCGCTCGCAATCATGCCGAGCAGCAGGAACGAACTCAGATAGTCGCGCGGTTCCATCAGCAGCCACATCGGCAGCACCGCCGCCATAAACATGTACGCAAACACGACATAAATCCAGGTCGTTTTGCTGAAATACAGCGGATAGGCGATCCCCGCCGCCAACATCCCGATAATCAGAATAATGCCGACCGCCAGTTTGGGTTTTTCCGACAGCGGATATCTTTTTAGAAAAAGTCCGAATAAAATGGCGACCCCAATATATAACATAGAAATAGACGCCGCAGCGGCATTCGGCGTTGCCAAAGCGCCCGTAGGGCTGAAGCCGTTGAAAGTTCCGGCCACGATATCCGCGAAAGCGGCGGTAATCAGCAGCGTGAACAGCCAGGAAAACAGCAGGAACATCCGCTTGCCGGTTTTGCCGATGTATTGTTCGATCAGCATCCCCATCGACTTGCCTTCATTTTTGACCGAAGCGTACAGTGCGGTAAAATCCTGCACCGCGCCGAAGAAAATGCCGCCGACCATCAGCCAGAGCATGACCGGAACCCAGCCGAACATCGCTGCAATAATCGGTCCGGTGACCGGTCCGGCGCCGGTGATCGACGAGAACTGGTGCGCAAATACCGTGAACTTGGAAGAAGGAACAAAATCATTGCCGTCTTCGAATCGATACGCCGGTGTTTTCGCCTGAGGATCGATGCCCCAGATGTGAATCAGCCAGCGACCGTAGATAAAATACCCTGCGAGACAGACCACCAATGCAATCCCCAATAATGTTAAACCCGTCATGTTTTCAGAAAACCCCTTCCCTTTTTATGCGGCCTCTCGCCCAAGCGCGGCGCAGCCGACGCCCTGCAGGCCCGTGTATTGTAAAATATCCGGCGTTGCGCACAAAAAAAGATCCTTTGTCTTCTCCCCCCATTGTTGAAAAGACGAAGGATCTTCAATGCCGAATATGTTGCCTTCCGAGATTTCCATGGATGTCCAAGGGTGCGACTTGCAAAAAATAAAATGCCCATTCCCCGAGAAAAATGTTTACATTGTCAAGGTTCCAACGCCCAAAACAGCATCAATGTGTTAATACACAATTTATCACGAACCGCTGACGCTGTCAATAAAAAAGCGGATCGGGGGCCGGGACGGGAACGTGCAGCCAGTTCACAAACCTTGCCGACAATTTCGCGAGGCCGCCCTTTCAGCCAATGGATTTCCCGCAGTTGCCGATACCCGAGCCAAAATAGCTCTTGATTATATCCCCCCCCGGGGGATATAATCAATGCAGGAGGATGAATTTTATGAATCATCAGCATGAGAGTCAAAAACAGGTAATCAATCGACTGTCCAGAATCGAAGGCCATGTCAGATCGGTGAAGACTATGGTCGGTGAAGGCCGAGACTGTCCGGATGTCCTGCTGCAAATCGCCGCCATACGAAAAGCCCTGGACAGTACAGCCAAGATTATTTTCGCCGATCATCTGAAACACTGTCTGGTCCACGCGATTCAAGGGGAAGAGGAAAACGATGCTTTGGAAAATTTTCAAAAGGCCCTCGATCATTACATCCGCTAAAATAATTTCAAGGGGTTGACCGTTATGATTACCTTCCTCGTCTTGGCAGGAATTTTTCTGGTTCCTTCCACTTGTCATGCACATTCCGGGACTTTAATAAAAGCGGCGTCCAGTTTTTTGCCGCTGCTTTTGCCATTCATCCCTGCTGCCTTCATCACTTTCCGAAAGCGGATCAAACTTTTTTTGTCTTCGCTATTGCATCAATCTACCAAGGATAAACCTAAATTCCGCCAGTGATTTGCGCGCCGCCTATCAAGAAGTTCGATAGCGCGGCTATTTTTGCGTCCGTCACCCGGTCGACCTCTTCCTGTTTGCCGTTGCTCCACGTCAAAAGCAACAGGCGTAGCGTCGCGGTGAAATAAAAAAGCCACGGCCGGGGCCGACGCTTCGGCTGCGGTGGTGGCGCTATGATGAGGCTGGAGGCCGGGCGGTGAGACGCGGGCACGCAAATCACCTGCCTCGAATCAACGTCCTTAACAGCAAGTCTTTGCAGAAAAAGGCAACGACCTGCTCGCATGCCGGTTTCGAGATATCAACAACTTCCTGAAAAAATAGGGATGCTAGTTTTAATGATCAACCATTTGTATTAGCATTTCAGTGGTTTCGGCTGATACACGTGAACTTTTCAACTCCTTCACCGCCTCGAGGTTGCCACTCGATTGAAATAGTTGCATTGCCGTAGCATAATCGGCTTCAAACTTTTGCAGATAGATATTTCCTGCGCCGCACCAGTACGCTTGACGATAATAACCCGCCCTCCACTTATAATAATAAGGATCAGGCTTTTTGTTTATCTTTACCGTAAGAAGATCTGCCGCTATTTGATAATCCGCAGCGGCAAGATCTTTTCGCTTCATCCGGCGATAATTATAGGCGCGGTGCGCAAAAAAAGTGTGGTTGCTTGGGTTTAACGCAATTGCCTTATTATAATCATCGAGGGCTTCGTCGTATCGCTTCTGACTATGGTAACAATAACCGCGCCGATTATAAAATTCTGCATTTTCGGGCTCAATAGAAATCGCTTTGTCGAAATCAGCAAGGGCTTCTGTCTTTTTGTCTCCTGCTGAAAAAATATAGGCCTGTCCACGTTCAGAATAGTAGTTTGCCTTATTGGGTGAAAGACCTATTGCTTCGCTAAAGTCAAGAATCGCTTCATTAAATTGGCGCAACGAATATTTTGCCTTTCCCCGCCAATAATAGAATCCATCGTTACTGGGCTCCATTTCAATGGCTTTACCGAAATCCGCAATAGATTCTTGGTATTGATCCGCCAAATAGAATGCCATGCCCCGCCAATAATAGAGACCGCCGTCCTTGGCGGAAGAAAGGTCTATCGCTTTGGTAAAATCAGACACTGCTTCGTTATATTTATCCAATTCATAGTTTGCGTGTCCGCGCTCAATCAGATCTGAGCTCCACTTGGGGCAAATGGCCAGTGATTGATCGAAAAGTTGTATGGCGCCGGAATAATCCTTGGCCGAAAATTTAGCCGAACCGGCTGAGGATAAATTTCGCATTTTATCTCGCAAGCTGTAGGCAGCTTTTCCCTGTTTATCCAAGTCCGCCGCCTGCTTCAGCTCTGGTAGAACATTCGTTGCCGACAACGGCGCAAGCTTGGTTATGGATGTAACCCAATCGGTCATCGGAGCCGGAGCGCCGACCATGCCGCGGAAACCAAGGATAAAGTCACAGATGGAGATTGCTTGACGATTGTATTTTTCAATCAAGTTTGCATTGTGAAAATAAATCACGCTATAACCAACTGCGCGAGTCCAGCGGGGAGAAAGATCGCCGCCTTTTTCCTTTTTTGCCGAAATAAAAAATTGGAGAACTTTTTCTTTCTGTTGGTCGGAAAGAGCCGAATATTCTTCTTGGTAAAAATCCTTAATCGCAAACATTTCTTGCTCTGCAGCGTTGTTGTTGCCAGCGGCAAAAACCGTCAGAAAGGGAGTCGCCAAAAAAACCACAAGAACTAGACACAAGACTCGCAACAATCCACCCAAAATAGTACAAACCTCCCAGCATTTGTGCATGTACATGCAACGATATATTTGTCTGAGTTTAATTCTACAGGTAGGAATTGGTATCCTGCTTATTGGTTCCCTAGAATCGATCAGGAAATACCGCCAGGCTGACGGTGGCGGCGAGGGCTGGACC